>PACC02000041.1 GCA_002699695.2 Paracoccaceae bacterium
ATTATCATACCATGACAAAATTCTTGCCATACCACTTGGCAGTACTTTTGTTTGTTGAGGTGCAAAGATCGATGATTCGGGAGCATGATTAAAATCTATAGAGACCAGAGAATTTTCATCATAACCTAAAACACCTTTTAAAGCTCCCATAGAAGCTTCCTTGATCGCAGTATTTATTGCCTCAACTGAAGTCATTTTTTCAGTTAAGAATTTTAAATCAACACAAGATACATTTGGGGTAGGTACCCTTATTGCTGCTCCATCCATTTTTCCTTCTAGATCTGGCAGAACTAAAGCCACAGCTTTAGCAGCACCAGTTGATGTTGGAATCATACTTAAAGCAGCTGCTCGTGCTCTGTAAAGATTTTTATGCATAGTATCTAAAGAAGGTTGGTCACCAGTATAGCTATGGATGGTGGTCATATCCCCTGTCTTGATACCAAATTTTTCGTTCAAAACCATCGCGACAGGAGCAAGGCAATTAGTGGTGCATGAGGCATTAGATACAACCAAATGGTCAGAAGTCAAACTATGATGGTTTACCCCATAAACCACTGTTTTGTCTGCACCTGATGCTGGAGCCGATACCAACACTCTCTTCGCACCATTCTGTAAATGCAAAGCCGCCTTGTCGCGGTCAGTGAAAATTCCAGTACATTCTAAAGCAATATCAACATTATCCCAAGGTAGTTTTGAGGGATCTCTTTCCGCAGTAACAAGAATAGTTCCGCTACCAGCATCTATTCCGCCTTCAACTACGTCAACGGTGCCGGGGAACCTGCCGTGAACGCTATCAAACTGTAACAAATGAGCATTTGTCTCAACAGGACCTAAATCATTGATTGCAATAACTTCAATGTCTTTTCTTTCTGCTTCTAATATACCTCTTAGAACATTCCTGCCAATTCTTCCAAATCCGTTAATTCCAACTTTTACGGTCATAATTTTTACTCCAGGTATTTGCTACAACTTTAGTTGCCTTATGCCTTTTTTATTTTGAAAGTCAATATCTCCAAAAGATTATTTTAGCAAATCTTATTTGAAGCGATCTCTTAAGGAATACCAAAACATTCCTAATACCAAAAGAGGCCATCTAAGACTTGACTTCCCCGGAAATGGTTCCATGGGTAATTGGGAAAAATAATCAAATTTTTCAGATTTTTTAGTAACAAGTTCTGCGAATATTTTTCCAGCAATTACAGACAAAGCAACACCATGACCACAGTATCCTGAAATTGAAAATGCAGCATGTGAAACTTTTCTGAAACAAGGCAACCGGTTTCTGGTTATTGCTAACGTTCCTCCCCATGAAAAATCAATCTTAGTGTCTTTCAATTGTGGATAAATTTTAACCATTTTTTTCCTGGAAATTTTTTTGAAATTCTTTGGGAATTTGTAAGTATAATTTTCACCTCCCCCAAAAATTAATCGCTTGTCTGGAGAGGGGCGGAAATAATTCGGAACAAACTTACTATCAGCGACTGCATAATTGTACCGTAAAAAAGGTTCTAAAAGGCCAGAATTTAATGGTTCAGTGGCAATAATAAAATTGTTTATGGGCATCACTCGTGAAGCTGTTTGCTGATCCAAGTTACCCAAATAACCATTGCAAGCGATTAACAAATAATCACTATCTACAATAGTCCCAGTACTAGTAGTTAGTTTGTTCTTTTTTCCATATTCTATCTTCACCACTTTAGTTTTTTCATAGATTCTAACACCCGCAGTTTGTGCTGCAGTTCCCAAACCCATTACAAGCTTTAACGGATTCAAATGGCTGGCCCCAAGATCTAAATAGCCACCTTTGTAAAAATCAGTATCCAAAATTTCAGAAATTTCCTTCTGATTTAACTTCCTCAAATGTTGATAATTATACTTTTTTCTTAATTGATCTGCCTGATCATAACTGTCAAGAGTATCCCTCTGATTAATGGAGGCATGTATGATCCCTGAATTATAATCACATTTAATAGCATGCCGTTTTATTCTTGAATAAACTTCTTTTTTTGCCTCTTCTGCGATATTCCAGAAGATCTGAGCATCCTCAAATCCAAAATGCATTTCCAGTTTTTCTTGATCCCATCTTTGTCCAGATCCAACTTGTCCACCATTTCTACCAGAAGCTCCAAAACCTATTCTATTAGCCTCTAAAACTACAGCTTCATAACCAAGATCTGAAAGAGACAATGCAGCAGATAGGCCAGTGAACCCAGCTCCAATTATACAAATTTGACATTTAATATTTTCTTGAAGAGATGGTAAATGGTTTTGTATATTAACAGTAGATGAATAGTAACTCTTTGGATACTCTCCGTCTGGATCATTTATACTTAAAAGGTCAATCATACGTTCAAGAGTAAATGCTCCCTTTCCCATGGACTTATGACTTGTAAAAAAGACTCTGCCTCATACCTCTTTAGAGATCTATAAATCGAACAAAATGTCTTGCCTAAAACCATTTCAAGTTCTGGAGCCTCATTAAATAGTTCTAAACCTTCGATAAGTCCATGAGGTAGAGCTCTTGGCATTGTGTATGCTTCTCCTGCTAGAGCTTCTCTTGGTTTAAGCTTCTTCTTTATTCCTAAAAGTCCGCATGCTAAGGACGCCGCTATCCCAAGGTATGGATTACAGTCCATTCCTCCCACCCTATTTTCAATTCTTAAATTGTTTGATGAAGAAATCGGTATCCGAAGTCCGGTAGTCCTATTATCCCGCGCCCACTCAAGATTTATTGGTGCAGATCCAGTGGCAACATAACGTCTATATGAGTTTACATAAGGTGCTAAAAGACAAATCGCCTTTGGTAAATATTCCTGTTGACCTCCCAAGAAATTGTAAAAGTACTTACTTGGTTCACCTTTCTTATTAACGAATATATTTTGCCCTGAATCTAAATCACAAATTGATTGATGAATATGCATAGCACTTCCAGGCTCTTCCTGCATAGGTTTTGCCATGAATGTCGCAAAGCAATCACGCTTGAATGCGGCTTCCCTGATCATTCTATTAAAGAAAAAAACTTGATCTGCCAACTTCAATGGGTCGCCATGCACGAGATTAATCTCAATCTGCCCAGCTCCACCTTCTTGATTTATGGTATCAATTTCAAATCCTTGTGCTTCAGCAAAATCATAAATATCGTCTATCACCCGGCCATATTCATCTACTGCAGCCATACTATATGCCTGACGGGAAGCAACTTTTCTACCAGTTCTGCCGAGCATTGGTTCTATAGGTAAACTAGGATCCAGATTCGGCTTTGTAAGGTAAAACTCTATCTCTGGAGCAACGATCGGATCCCATCCCTTTTGCTTATAAAGATTAATGATCCTCTTTAATACGTTTCTAGGTACAATTTCAATCGGGTTACCATCAAGATCTAGGACATCACAAATTACCTGCACAGTAATATCATCTGCCCAGGGAGAACATATGGCCGTTGAAATATCTGGCGTTAAGACCATGTCATTCTCAGTCCACTGGTTTGGTATTGGCAAATCTACATAATCACCTGAAATAGTTTGATACAAAATAGAAGATGGCATGTATACATTCTCTAACCGGTCAAACTTTGAAAGCGGCATGGCTTTCCCTCTTACTACTCCTGCAATGTCTGAAATCACACATTCAACTTCTTCTATCTTTTTACTACCAAGCCAATCTTGTAAGGCTTTAGGAAATCTAGTGCTGGGTTTTTTTAACATGATGTCCCTTTCAGATTCGACCAATAATACTCTCTTGAGCACCATTTTTCTTTGCAAGCAAGCATAGCCAATCATGGGCTACAGTCGCCGCAAATATCGCTGTAATCTCACTATGATCGTAGGGGGGTGAAACCTCTACAATATCCATCCCAACCAAATGACAACTTCCTAATCCCCTGACAATCTCCAAAGCTTGCCAACTGGCTAAACCACCGGAAACAGGTGTCCCAGTACCAGGAGCAAAAGCAGGATCCAAACCATCAACATCGAATGAAATATATAGTGGATTTTCTCTGGCTCTTTGCTTTATTATTTCAAGACATTTACCTGTCCCATTAGTGTGAACCCAAGGCGAAGACAAAATCTCAAAGCCGAAATCATTGTCATTGAAGGTCCTAAGGCCCAGTTGAGTCGAAGAATTTACATCTATTAAGCCTTCTTTGACGGCACGAGCAAACATTGTTCCATGATCTAATCTTATGCCATCATCCTCCCATGTATCACAATGGGCATCCAATTGTAGCAGACTTATGGGGCCATATTTTTTTGCATAAGCCTTGATTAAAGGATAGCTGACGAAATGATCTCCTCCAAATGTTAACATTTTGCAGCCCTTATCTAAAATTTTTTCAGCATGCCCTTGGATAGAAGTAACAATAGAATCCGGTCTATGCGGATCTAGCATACAATCTCCCCAATCAATTATATTAAGGGAATTCGTTATTTCAAAACCGAAAGGAAAAGATTTTAACTCGGCCAACTGTGTAGAAGCTTCTCTTATAGCTCTAGGACCAAACCTTGTTCCAGGTCTGTTGGTAGTTGCTGAATCATAGGGTAGACCAGACACCACAACATCTACCCCCTCCAAATTACGCGAGTACTTTCGTCTAAGAAAACTTAAAACCCCACCATAAGTCATTTCAGGCCATTTTTCTTGATTATTGTCGGCCCTGAAAGCCTGATCACCCTTTTTACTCATCTTCTTCTGCTAACTCTTTTTTCTTAATCTTAAGTGAATGGGGGAAGCGTTGGAATTAATTTCATAATAAAATATTAACAAAACTTTTCTCTATATTGATCTAACAGGCAAAATAGATGGACTTTCTTGTATAAAACTGAATAAATCAAACTAATCGTTAGATAAGGCATGAACGGCAAAAAAGCAAAATAATTAAATTAAAATGGCCCCTGTCACTGATAAAATAAAGAATTTGGATACCAAGCATTTCTTGCATCCATGGCAAGATTGTAGTTCTGAATTGTCAGATTATAATATGATTGTTCGGTCAGAAGGTATCTATTTATACGATGCGAATGGTAACAAATATATCGATGGACCAGGGGGGATGTGGTGCGTAAATATTGGCTATGGAAGAAAAGAAATAGCTAAAGAAATTGCATCTCAATGTGAAAAACTACCCTATTCTAGCCCATGGTTTTCTAGCACAGAACCAGCGGCTCGCCTAGCTCACAAACTTTCAACCCTCACACCTTCAGATCTAAACACAGTATTTTTCACCACCTGTGGTTCTACAGCCTTGGATAGTGCAATTAGGTTTGTACATTTTTATTTCAACTGCCTAAACCAAAGCGAGAAAAAAATAATTATTGCACGGGAAAAAGGTTATCATGGATCAACTTTGCTTTCATCAAGCATTTCTGGAAAGGAGCGGGATAAAAGATATCTTGATACCATAGGCACCGGAATTGAATTCGTATCAGATGTGAACCCCAATCTAAGAAATTCTGAAACTTCAGAAAAAGAGTGGTGTGAGATAAAAGTTTCAGAACTAGAAAAAAAGATTCTAGATGTTGGCCCTGACAAAGTGGCAGCTTTTGTAGCTGAACCCGTGTTAGCTTCGGGAGGAGTGATACTGCCTCCTAAAGGTTATCACCTAATGACTTGGGAAGTGTGTAAAAAATACAAAATATTATATATTTCGGATGAAGTCGTAACTGGTTTCGGACGACTTGGACACTGGTTTTCTTCAGAGGAAATCTTTGACTTTGTTCCAGACATTATAACATGTGCAAAGGGCTTAACTTCGGGTTATATTCCAATGGGTGCTACAATTATATCCGACTCTCTAATGAAAGATATAAAGGCAAGTAAGAATAATAATGAGCTTTTGTTTGCCAATGGTTTTACATATTCCGGACATCCTGTAGCAGCAGCAGCAGCACTGAAAACAATTGAAATTATGGAGAGTGAGAAAATATTGCAGCATGTTCAAGAAATAGCTCCCCATTTTCAGAAACGCATCAAGGGTCTTGGGGAAAAATATAACTGCATTCGACATGCAAGGGGAATTGGCCTTTTAGGTTGCTTAGAAGGCCATAGTGATAAAAACCTCAATGAGGATGATCGTTTAGCTTTTGACCACCACTTTGGTTCAATTATTGACAAAGCAGCTGAAAAAAGAGGTTTACTACTTAGACCTATAATTAATATGTGTGTATTCTCTCCGCCACTGATTATTACAAAAACAGAGATTGACTTGATGTTCGACATTCTAGATGATGCAGTTTTGGAGGTTGAAAAACATTTTCAATAAATTTCATCGTGAAAATGCTTTATGCAAGTATAATTAATATTTCATTTTGAAAAAATTCTTATTTGTAATGTGGGAGGAGAATATGAATTTAAAACCTGTGAATATTCTGACATTTATTGGTTCATTATTTTTTGCAAACCTAGCAGTAGCAGCAGATAGTGAGCTGATTGTTTTTGATTGGGGGGGATATGAGGATCCTGCCTTCTTTGGAGCTTACGTAGAAAAATATGGGGATTCTCCAACTTATTCGTTTTTTTCTGACGAAGAAGAGGCTTTCCAAAAAGTAAAAGCTGGTTTCAAAGCAGATCTCGGGCATCCTTGCTCTCAATCAGTAGTAAAATGGCGTAATGCAGATATTATTGTGCCAATAGACACAGATAGACTCAAGAATTGGAGTAAAGTAGATAGTGGCTTCGCAAATATGGAAGGTTTTCTGGTCGATGGAGTTCAATGGGCCTTACCAATTGATTGGGGAGCTACAGCCCTAACTTATAATGCTGAGGAAGTAACCGAAGAGGAGGCTAGTTCTTTGTTAGCATTTGCTGACCCGAAGTTTAAAGGTAGAGTGTCTTTAATTGATAATGTTGATGATGCCTACGCACTTGGTTTTCTAGCTACGGGAGTTAAAGATTGGACAAAAGCTACCGACTCAGATTTTAAAAAAGCGTCAGATTTTTTAAGAAAGGTGCATAAAAATGTCAGGCAGTATCACGCTGACGGTGCAGAAGGCGCAGCTTTAATGAAGACTGGGGAGATTTTGCTACAGTGGACCTGGAATGAAGTAGCTTTCACACTTGGATGGGAAGAGGATGCTCCTAAAGTTTTAATGAACAGAGGTACTAAAGAAGGTTCATCTACCTGGGTATGTGGTTATACCTTAATGAAAGATGCACCTGGATCTGAACAGAAAGCTTATGACTTTTTGGACGCGTGGCTAGACGATGCTTCCGGAGCTTACATGGTCACTGAATGGGGCTATGGGCATACTAACAAAGAAGTAATGGCAACCGTAGGAAGAGAAAATGGATGGGATACTTTAGCAAGTTATACTGAAGGAACTCTTTTCCAAAAACCTTCTTCACCAGAATTGCGAGAGAAAATGATTAAAGAATTTGAATTGATCAAGACTGGGCAAGCAGGCTCTGACAGTTCAATGCCTACTTTTTTGCTTGTGCTTTTGGGACTTGGTGTTGTTTTACTAATATTTGTAATCCGACGGCGTGCATAATTGTATATAAAGTGTAGAAATGGTATTCATAGACCGTTTCTACACCTCAAAATAAGCTAACAGGTCATTTAGTGAGTAGTAAACTGTTACGTTTTCACCAACCTTAGGATATGCTCCTTCACCTGAGGGCGTTAATGAGATATAGACCTTGTTTGCCTTTTTTCCAACATCCAAAGAAAAAAGAAGGTTCTCTCCCAGAAAGGTTTTCTGGATTAGCTTTCCAGCTAAACTTTTAACTTTCTTACCACCATTTGGTTTTTTAAATTTAAACTTTTCTGGCCTTATTCCAATGGAAACCTTAGCTTTAGATCCACCAAAAATATTCACTTTATCAATATCAAGAACACCTAATAAATCACTTTCAACCCTCACTGATTCTGCTGTCGAACTTAATATATTCGATCGAAAAAAATTCATATTTCCTATAAAGGACGCTACGCGTTTGGTTGCTGGCTTAGTATAGATATCTTCAGGGGTGGCTACTTGATCTACTATACCATCAAACATTACCCCAATTCGATCACTCATTGTTAGAGCCTCAGTCTGATCATGTGTTACCAAAATGAAGGTGATCCCTATAGACTTTTGAAGTTGCCTTAACTCAAATTGCATTTGCTCACGCAAGTTTTTATCTAATGCTGAAAGGGGCTCATCAAGCAATAATACTCTTGGT
This sequence comes from Paracoccaceae bacterium, assembly GCA_002699695.2. Taxonomy (GTDB): domain Bacteria; phylum Pseudomonadota; class Alphaproteobacteria; order Rhodobacterales; family Rhodobacteraceae; genus CACIIZ01. The sequence continues at coordinate 8,161 of PACC02000041.1, forward strand.
TTTAAAATAAGAGCTCTGGCAAGAGCTACACGCTGTTTTTGTCCTCCCGATAAAGCTGATGAAGATCTAAAGTTGAACCCACCTAACCCTACCATATCCAAAATTTCATCTACCTTATTCTTAATTGATTTTGAAGTGAGCTTAGTATTTTGCAAACCATATCCCACATTTTCTTGCACATTTAGGTGAGGAAAAATAGCATAGTTCTGAAATACCATATTTGTTGGTCTGATATTTGGCGGTGTTGAATTTACCAACTTGTCATTTATTAAAATATCTCCTGTTTCTGGAGACTCAAATCCTGCTATTATTCTAAGCAGCGTAGTTTTTCCGCAACCTGATGGGCCTAAAAGAGAAAAGAATTCTCCCTCTCTAATTTGAACCGATACATCATTCACGGCCACTATATCATTAAAGGATTTTTTTATGTTATTTAGACTCACTATCGCGTGGACTAAATCTTCATTAGTAGCTTTCATTCTATTTACCTCTCGTTAGCGCCTGGGAATATTTTTCAATTCTTCGGCGATAATATTCAAAAAACGATACTAATATTAGAGATACTATCAATAGGATTGTCCCCAAGGCCATTGTGCTAGGTAATTTAGCAGGAAACCTCAATTGGGACCAAATGTATACTGGTAAAGTGGGATCAACCCCCGTCAAAAAAAATGCAATAATGAACTCGTCCAACGAGATCACAAACCCAATTAATAGGCTTGAAATTAGTCCTGGCGTAACCATTGGTAAAATTATTTTGTAAAAGGTTTGCCATGCATTCATTCCTAAATCTAACGATGCCTCTTCAAGGCTAATATTTAAATTATTGAACGCAGAAAGCAGGATTAAAGTTGCAAATGGAAGTATAAGCAAAGTGTGGCCCAATACAACAGTCCATAAACTCAAGTTAAGACCAAGTTGAATTAAAACAGTTAAAAGACATACTCCCAATATGATTTCAGGTAAAATTAATGGGAGCAAAATAAAACCCATCGTAACCTTTTGGCCAAAAAATTTATATCTTGAAGCTGCTCTCGCAGTAAGAGTTCCCAACATGGTTGCTAACGCAGAAGACAATACTGCTATAATCAGTGAATTCAATAATGCATCATGAAGGGTGTCTTCATTAAGTAATTGACCAAACCATTTGGTAGAAAAACCAGAAAGTGGAAAAGAGATTACCTGACTTGAATTGAAGGAAAATATAGGAAGTAATACTGCAGGGGCGTAAAGAAATATTAAAAATCCAATTACAAAAATCTTAAGCAATTTATTTGTTTTATACATTCTAAAAAGTTCTCAGATGTTTTTTATTCAGAAATACAAAGATTATCGAAATTAAGCCCACTATTAAAAGGGAGGAAACAGATAATGCTGCGGATAACGGTGCATTATTTGCTTTAGAAAATTGAACTTGAATCATATTTGCTATCATTAGGCCATCAGGTCCACCAACAAGTTTAGGGGTGATGTAATCACCAATGGTGGGTATAAAAATTATTAGTGTGGCTCCAATTAAACCTGGTATAGAAAGTGGTAAAATTATTCTAAAGAACTGTTGGAATGAGCTATCACCTAAATCTTTCGACGCCTCTAAAAGACTTCTATCTATTTTTTCTAACGACACAAATATTGGAAGTATTGCAAAAGGCGCCCAACCATGGGTTAAGGCAATAATCACTGCATTACTATTATAAAGCAAAAATGTTAGCGGTTCAGTAATTATTCCTAACCATTTAAAGAACGAATTTAGCACTCCATTGTATCCTAATATTACTTTCCATAAAAACATTCTTAAAAGATAGCTTGTCCAAAAAGGTATCGTTATAAAAAAAAGCCATAAAGCTTTACGCCTTCCTCCATAAAAAGAAATGAAATACGCCACTGGAAATGCAAAACTTATCGTTAAAAAAGTAACAGTCATAGATATGATTAAAGAGCGATTAAAAAGTTTTTGATAAACTGGTTCGAACCAAGCTTCTTTATAATTTGCCAAGGTGAAAGTCTTTTTGAGAACTAAATAATCTTGTGTCCAAAAACTTAATGCAAACATTGTAGCAAGAGGAACAGCAAGAAGCAGTACTGAAAATATGAATGGTAGGCCAAGAAGGCGCCATCCCTTTTTATCTTGATCTGAAAAATTCATCTTAAAAGCATACTCTTTTCATTTCTTGATTAACAAATTTAAACTGATATAAATTCCTATTTCAAAAGACTGCTATTGACCTGCGAAAGAGGTTTTTCTTTAGGTTCCTCTTGCATTGTAACTACCGGTAATAATTCCCTAAGATGATCATGGTATGTCTTAACTCCGGACTCAAGATCCGATAGGCAGATCCCTGAAAATGCAGAAGATTTAACTGCTTCTGATGACCAAACCACCAACATCTGATCTTCCTTAGCTGTATCTCTATCAATACGCCCACTTAGGTATCTCGCTAGCCTGTTTGCTCTTGTTTCTTTTTTATGCCTCAGTACACCTCCTTGTTGGATCGTCTTATTGGCTGACAAAGGATATTCATAATAATAAATTACGCAGTCTGGATAAAAACCTAATACAAAATTAGGAAACATACCCATATACACCCAGGAACAACTTTGCAGTTTGGGAAGCTTTAACCAATTGTTTTTTTCCAAGATTTTTCGGTAACTTCTTACACTCCATTTCTTAGAAGGCTTCACATTAAATGTACCTATGGATCTGGAAGTACCTTCTACATAGGGCTCATCTTCATAATTTTGGCCATATAAATCAAATAAAGCTGGATGTGCCTGTGGAACATGGTATCCCTCATTGTCAACGTCCCTAACAGATTTCCAGTTAGCATCCAATACATCCAACCACTCGCTACCCTCAACCGGTACCATTTGATCTATCTTATAAAGACTCGTCTCATCATGAAATCTTGCTAAAATTTCTGAAACAGATTTTTGATCACTGCCTTTGAATCGTACAAAAATTAATCCATGCCATATTTCCATGTCTAACGGCTTTAAACTCATCTGTGAGAAATCTACGTCACCAAAGGTATCCCTGTTTGGGATACCTCTAACGGTCCCATCAAAATTGTAAGACCAACCATGGTATGGGCAAAAAATGGCCCGTTTACACGTACCTTCAGGCTCTCCTATAACTCTTGAACCTCTATGCATACAAAGATTATGAAAAGCCCTGATCTTGCCAGTTTGATCTCTTATGACAAATCCTCTCTCATTTACCCGGTCAATTGTCTTGAACGATCCGATTTTACTTAGTTCGTTTACATGACATACAAACTGCCACCTCCTCCTAAAAAGTTCCTCTGCTTCTAGATCAAAAAGCGCCTCGGAGTGATATGTCCAACCGGGCAATCCACTCCGGTCCCAGTCATTTTTTTGCTGATTTTGCTTCTTGCTCATTTACATCTTCCTTTAATGTAGATCTAGCTGGTAAAATCTCTTCTTATTACTTCAAAATTGATTAAAGGTATTCAACAAATTTATTCAATCAAAATCAAAACCCTGATAAGACTTATAGTAATTTTTGTATGTTTTAAATGAAAGTGATTTTTTTTGCTAACGCATAATAACTTTAATCATGAGGTTATAATAGTCGGTGCTGGTATAGCCGGTATAGCTGCTTCAAAAATCCTCACGAAAAAGGACATCCCACATATTATTTTAGAAGCTAGCAATAGGGTGGGTGGAAGGGCTAAGAAAGCACCGGATCATTTTGGAAGTTGGTTTGACATTGGTTGTTCCTACTTGCATGAAGGCGAAATTAATCCATTTGTAGGAATTTCTCAAAGTTTAAATACCCCTGTTAAAACAAATATGGGTGATCAGTTCTCCCTAGAAAAAACAAAGTTCCTAATTAATGGTCTTTGCCTATCAAAGGAGGCAAGAAAATCAATCCTAGAGGAAGAGCAGATATTCAAGGATAAGCTTTCTAAAGCGAAACATTACCCTAGCGATAAGGCATTATCTTCCTACCTAAATATGACTAGTTCCTATTTTCCAATTTTCAGTAATCTCCTGACAGGCTTGAATGGAGTGGAACCCAATTTAGTTTCCCTTAAGGATTTTACCTCTGTAAAAGAGGGCCAAGATTTTATTATTGAAAGTGGAATGGCCAACCTCATCGAAAAATGGGGGTCTAACCTTACGGTCAAATTTAATACTGCAGTCAAGAAGGTTTCTTGGACTGAAAACCGAGTTCATATAGAGACGACAAATGGTGGATTTAATTCAAAAAAATTACTAATTACAGTTTCAAATGGAATGCTAAGTTCAAATCAAATCAACTTTCTTCCTGAATTGCCCGACTATAAGATAGCAGCTATTCGCAACTTACCAATGGCAACCCTTAATAAAGTGGGTTTGTGCTTTCGAGATGGAACCTTTCAAAAAAACCATGAAGGTTGGTATGTTGTATGTAGTGGGCCTTCAGAGACGAGTATTTCTTCAGTAATGAGTTTTGAAATTAGAACAAAGCCGAAGAATCACATGATAATTTTCTTCGGTGGGAAAGAAGCTAAAGAATTAGAGCTTTCCCCTAAAAAAGTCTTAAAGCGAATTAGGCTCATGCTGTCCAATACTTTCGGTCATGAGGTATTAGAACGTATTACAAAGTCAATAACTTCCTCCTGGGGTCTTGATGAATACTCTCTAGGATCCTACTCCTATGGGTTACCTGGAAAAAATAAAGATAGGGATCTACTTAGAAAATCCATAGACGATACATTGTTCTTTGCAGGAGAAGCAACAGAAAAGTATCATTATGGAACATGCCATGGCGCTTATTTCTCAGGAGTCAGAGCTGCAAAGGAAATAATTCCTAAGCTCAAACTTTAGATACTTTCAAGATATGTGTTTATCTCGTGATCTTCAATTCTAGCATTA
>PACC02000100.1 GCA_002699695.2 Paracoccaceae bacterium
CCAAAAAAAATGGCATTCGGTCACTTATTGTAACCAATGGCCAAGTTGCTGAAATACATCCAGACTCTAATACTTCTATCATAAAGGAGGTCCCTCATGGTCGAGTTTTTCTTGATGGCAGTTTTTTAGTTGATGAAGATGAAGGGGTTATATCTGAAAGAATCAAATTAATGAACAACGGAATCGTAATAGTTTCAGTATTAGTGACAACAACTAATCCGCACTTAAATTTTGAAGTCAATTTCTTAGGAGTGCCAACAATCGATGATGCTAAAGCAAGATTAATTGGTTTATTAGAAGGAGAATTTGAGAACAGTCTCAGTAAACAGAAGGCCAGTGAGGGAACTAACATTAGTAATAATCTGATTGAGACTGAATGCCGTAGGTTAATCAATAGATTCTTTAGAGCAGAATTAGGAAAAAAACCACAAATTTCGGTTTGTATTCATAGAGAGGACTATTAGGCTTATATTTAGTAAATTAATTCTTAGAATATGTCGTAGGTTTAAGTAAAAAATCAGGGATATGGTTATCCATTTGTACCCAAGGCTTCTCAGACATTGGTTTTAGTTTTTCTTCAGACTCTACCATTTTTTCTTCCGCTTTGCTTGATAGGTGATCACTAGAACCTACTTTATCAGCTAGTTGATCTTTCTGATAAAAATATTGTTTGGCTAATTTTTTCTTTATAAGTTTTTCAATTTTTTCGATTATAGGCTTTTCACGATCAAAACAGATGGTGATAGCTTTTCCTCTCTTACCAGCTCGCCCTGTGCGGCCTATTCTATGTACATAGTCTTCCAGATTTATAGGAACGTCAAAGTTAAAAACGTGACTTACTTCAGGTATGTCTAGTCCTCGAGAGGCTACATCTGATGCAATCAAGTGTTTTGTCTTGCCAGTAGAGAAATCATCTAGGACCTTATTTCGGAGTATTTGAGTTAAGTTTCCATGTAAGGCAGCATTCTCCAGTCCCCTTGAAGAAAGGAAATTTGCGAGATTTTCCACATCTTTTTTCCTGTTGCAGAATATGATCGAATTTTTAAGTTTGGGATCCCCATTAATAGTGAGAAGTAGGTGGTCACTTTTCTTAATGAATAGATCTTTTTTCGAAACTTGTTCCAGTACATGAACTTTTTGTTCAATTTCTTGAGAAGTTGAGCCTTGAGGGGCTATCTCTATCTTGAAGGGATTGATTAGTATTTGGCGAGCCATGGTCTCCAGTTCGGCTGGCATGGTAGCAGAAAATAACATGATTTGCCTATTTGAAGGCAATAAATTGAGTATCTTTCTTATATCGGGGATGAATCCCATATCTAACATTCGATCGCCTTCATCTATGATCAAAGACTTAGTTTGTGAGAGTAGCAACTTTCCTTTAGAGCAATGATCAAGTAACCTACCAGGTGTGGCAATTATTACATCTGGGCTTCTAGCTATTGCTCTTTCTTGATCCTTATAGCTAGTACCACCAATAATGGTTAAGTCTGTTAGCTTAGTATTTTTCCCATAAAGCTTAAATGATTTAGAAATTTGTAATGCTAGTTCTCTGGTAGGACATAAGATGAGACCTCTCGGCATGAGAGCTCTACTTCTTTTGGTTGACAGTATAGAGATTAATGGAAGTAGATATGAAGCTGTTTTCCCAGTTCCGGTTTGCGCTATGCCCAGTAGATCTAACCCCTCCAGAATTTTGGGAATAGCATTTTTTTGCACTAATGTAGGATCTGTGTATCCAGCATCTCTCACAGCTGAAGTTACAGAATCTGGTAAGTTAAGGTGGGTGAATTCAGTCTGCATATATTAGTCCTCTTATCGGATTACTTTTGGTGTTATTCCTATTGCCTGGTCTATTCAAGTTAAATTGGCATTCAGATTTTGACTATTCTTGGACTTTAATTTCTTAATTAGATCCGATATTGTTCGACTATAATCTCACTTACTTTAATTTACGAGGGTTTTGTGGATAAATTTTTAAAAGCTTATAAGGATCTTGATGTATTGAAAGTTTTTTCAATCAAGCATTGGACAGAAAAAACATTTTCATTTTCCTGCATTAGACCCAAGCATTTACGATTTAGATCGGGAGAGTTTGTGATGATTGGCCTTGAAAATGGTGAAAAACCTATTCTAAGGGCATATTCAATAGCTTCCCCAAGTTGGGATGAAAAACTCGAATTCTATTCTATTAAGGTTGACAGTGGCCCTTTAACTTCACGATTACAAAATTTGATTGAAGGCGATGAAATCCTACTGAGGCCAAAACCGGTTGGTACTCTTGTCTTAGATGCTTTGCTTCCAGGAAAGCGTCTAATCTTATTTTCAACAGGAACTGGTATAGCTCCTTTTGTGAGTGTGATAAGAGATCCGGAAACTTATGAGAAATTTGATGAAGTCATTATTACACAGACTTGTCGGTATAAGAAGGAGTTAGATTATGGAAGAAGTATTTTGGACGGTATTAACAAAGATGCGATTGTAAGAGATCTTGTAGCTAACAAGTTGAAACTAATTTCTACAACAACTCGAGAACAGTCAGCATATAATGGAAGGATGACTGATTGGTTAAGAAATGGTCATTTTGAAGTTGAAACTGGTCAAAAGCTATCGTTTGATTTTGATAGAGTAATGATTTGCGGTAGCTTAGATATGCTGAATGAGCATAAAAAGATTTGCGAAGTTATTGGTATGAAAGAGGGGGCTAACTCTTCCCCCGGACATTATGTAATTGAGAAAGCATTTGTGGGTTAAAACCTTAAATAGTAATTCTTGATTTTGAGTTTAGCCCTGCGTTTCTTTAGTAGCATTGAATTCAATATTGGGAAATTTTTGCTTGTTTTTTTCTAAATCCCAATCAATCCTAATCAAGAAAACCCAGTCCTCATCATTGTCTCTTGCAATTTGCCCTCGGTTTGCATCTAGAAACTGATTAATTTCAGATTCTGGTCCAGAGATCCAACGTGCTCCAATATATTGCGTTTCCTCAAATTTCGTGGGTACATTATATTCTGATTTTATTCTTTCTAACAGAACATCTAATTGCAGTATTCCAAAAACCCCCACTATCTTAACATCTGAAATTTCTGTGTTAAAATATTTAATTACCCCTTCTTCAGCAAATTGTCTTAAAGCTTTCACAAGATGCTTCGCTTTTAATGGATCTACTGCACTAACCCTTTTAAGAATTTCGGGTGCGAAGGAGGGTATGCCTAAAAATTTAAGATCTTCACTTTCAGTAAAACTATCTCCAATCATGAATTGCCCATGGTTAGGAATTCCAATTATGTCTCCTGCCCACGCTTCGTCCAGAATGTTCCTATCTTGTGCAAGGAAAAAAATTGGATTAGAAATAGTTAATAGCCTGCCTGATCTCACATGTCGTAATTTCATGCCGCGCCTAAATTTTCCTGAACAGAGTCTGATGAATGCTACTCTATCACGGTGTTTATGATCCATATTGGCTTGCACTTTAAAAACAAAACCTGAAACTTTTTTTTCCCCTGGCTCTACTTCCCTTATGTGGCTAGTACGTGATTTTGGAGGAGGCCCTAGGGTTCCTATGGAATCTAGAAGATTTGATACTCCAAAAGAAAATATTGCTGAACCAAAGAACAAGGGAGTTAGAGATCCTTTAAGAAATTCTGACTTACAAAATGGTGATGTGAGAGATTTGATCATTGAAATATCTTCGCAGGTCTTTTCCCAGTTTTTTTTGTTTATTTTTTCAAATAATTTACCATTATGTTTGGGGTCCAATGTTGTGACCTCGGTTTTACTGTTTTTATTTTGTCTATCTATCAGTTCAATAATTCTTGTTTCCATGTGATAACAGCCTATGAAATCCTTGCCCAATCCAACTGGACAATTCAGTGGACTTACATCTAGAGCCAAATCTTCCTGAATTTCATCTATTATTTCGATCACATCTCTGCTTTCTCGATCCATTTTGTTGCAAAAAGTAATTATCGGAAGATCTCTCAAACGACAAATTTCGAATAATTTTTTGGTTTGGCTTTCGATACCTTTAGCACCATCAATTACCATTACGACAAAATCAACCGCGGTTAGCGTTCTATATGTATCTTCTGAAAAATCATCATGCCCTGGAGTATCGACTAAATTGAACCAAAAATGTTTAAAATCGAAAGACATAGCTGATGTTGAAACTGAAATTCCTCGCGCTTTCTCGATAGCTATAAAGTCCGAGGTCGTTCGTCTGGCGTTAGCTTTGGCTCTAACTTGACCTGCCATGTTAATAGCCCCAGCCTGTAATAAAATTTTCTCCGTTAAGGTTGTTTTGCCTGCGTCTGGATGAGAAATTATTGCAAAAGTCCGCCTTCTAAGTATTTCATCTGGGATTGATTTAGAATTTCCGCTATCGAATGTCATTTTAGGTTTTATTTCATTATTTGATGATGAAAAATTAAACGATTTAAAATTGATGATGCTTAGTTGGTTGATACATTTGCAATGACGAATAAATTTGTCTGTGGGATCATTAGCAAGGTTTAAAATAACATAACCTTTGAAAAATTATTTTGTTTATGTAAGTTCTTTATTAAAGGTATTTAATGAAAGTGAAAGTGGTTTTATTATGGAATTAGGTATAAAAGGAAAAAAAGCGATAGTTTGTGCTTCTTCTCGAGGGTTAGGTTTCGGTTGTGCAGAAGCTTTGGCTCAGGCGGGTGTAAATCTAACAATTTGTGCTAGAAATAGCGACCAACTTCATCTCGCAGAGAAAAAGCTGACTGATTATGGTGTCGAAGTAATTTCGGTTTGCTGTGACGTCACTTCCGGAACTGGACAAAGTGCGTTACTGCAGGCATGTCCAGACCCAGACATACTAATAAATAATGCTGGTGGACCTCCTCCAGGGATTTGGTCGGAATGGGAGCGAGAAGATTTTATTTCTGCATTAGATGCAAATATGATCACACCAATCACTCTTATAGGGAAAGTACTTCCAATGATGATAAACAAGAAATGGGGACGAATCGTTAATATTACTAGTCAAGCTGTCAAGGCTCCAGTCCCTGCTCTCGGTTTGTCTAATTCAGCTCGTGCTGGTTTAACGGGGTACGTTGCTGGAACGTCAAGACAAGTTGCCAAGCACGGGGTGACGATCAATAATTTATTGCCTGGAATGCATGATACCCAGAGATTAGTGGATCTTGATTCTGCACTCAGCGAAGAGAAGGGTATATCTCTGGAAGATGCTCGAACAAGTAGGATGTCCTCAATTCCTGCTGGCAGATATGGTACTATTCATGAATTTGGTAATGCCTGTGCATTCATTTGTTCGCAACACGCAGCTTTCATGGTTGGGCAGAATATTCTTCTAGATGGAGGAGCAGTGAATTCAACCATTTAAGAAGATAGCTTATCCTATCTTTCCTTTAAATATGGCATTCCAGATTATAAATTAGATGCATTCAAATTGTAGCCTCCAATTAATAGATATTACAAAGACTTTTAGTTCAATTTCTGTTGTAAAAAATTTAAGTTTATCTTTGCTCCCAGGTAAGATAACTTGTTTGCTGGGCCCTTCTGGCTGTGGGAAGTCAACTACATTGAGGATTGCTGCAGGCTTGGAGAAGCAAGATCAAGGTAGGGTATACATTAATGATGAACTAATTTCTTCTCCTAATATGCACCATATGCCTCCTGAGCATAGAAACGTTGGATTTATGTTTCAAGATTTTGCATTGTTTCCGCACCTTACAGTAAAGAAAAATATAGAATTTGGTATAGCTAAGAAACAAAGTTCAAATTTTAGGGGAAAAATTTCTAATGGTTTGCTAAGAAAGATAAACCTAGATGGTTTCCAATCTAAATTTCCTCACATGCTTTCTGGTGGAGAGCAACAAAGAGTAGCTCTTGCAAGAGCTATAGCTGGCATGCCTAAAGTTATGCTAATGGATGAACCCTTCTCTGGATTAGATAAAAGGCTAAGAGATGAGATAAGAGACGACACTTTAAGACTCTTGAAGGAAGAAGGTGTAGCGGTTTTACTCGTTACGCATGAACCAGAAGAAGCCATGAGAATGGCTGATAGCATAGCCCTTATGCGAAATGGGGAGGTTGTACAAGAAGGTGTTCCTTACAATATTTATAATAAGCCTATAGATAGTAAGGTGGCAGCCTTTTTTTCCGACATCAACAGGCTGACTGGAAGGGTGAAAAATGGAAGAACTGAAACGCCATTTGGCCCATTCATAACTCCTGGATTTCTAGAAGGTTCAGAAGTAGAAATAATTATACGGCCCCAGCACTTGAAAATTGATTTTGATAGGAATGGTAAAGGGCCTAACCCTACTGTTAAGGATGGAGTTCCAGCAAGAGGTTTAGTTCACTCCTCCAGGTTCTTGGGCAAAGAAAGCATTATCGAATTAAAAATGGAAACTGATGGTTCTAAACTTCAGGCATCAATTCCGGGAGTCTTTTTACCAGAATTTAATACTCCTTTGTGGCTTTCAATAAGGAGAGATCGTTGTTTTGTATTCTTGAAAAATAATTAGGTAGGTAAATGAGTTTGTTGATCTGTTTACTTTTTGGTCCAGACATTATATTTATCTCTGAATGAACTAAAGAACTGTAAATCAGCCCTTGGGAGGGCTATAGAGTTAACGGGAGAATTTCAATGCTTAACAATATTGGCTTACCTGGTATCTTGCTGATAGCAGTAGTCGTACTGGTATTATTTGGGAGAGGAAAAATTTCTGGACTTATGGGTGAAGTTGGTAAAGGCATAACTAGTTTCAAAAAGGGCATTAGTGAGGGTAAAGCTGAACTCGAGAAGGCGGAGGAAGAAGCTGTATCTGAAGTAAAAGACGTGACTCCTGAAAAAGACAAAAGCTGAACTTTTATTTTGTTTGGGAAATTTGTAGATAAATCTTGGGTTATTTTTAATGTTTGACCTAGGCTGGCTTGAATTGATGGTGATTGGTATAACTGCCCTTATAGTTGTGGGGCCTAAGGAGTTACCACAGTTATTTAGAACAGTGGGAAGATTTTTTGGAAAAGCAAGAGCCATGGCTAGAGAGTTTTCGCAGAGCATGGAAGATGCTGCGAACGAAAGTGGTTTAAAAGATGCCACTAAAACTCTAAACTCTTTAAGTGATTTGCATAAGAAAACACAAAGCCCCATAAAAGATCAAGTAATAGCAAATTTTAAAGAGCGTGTAGACCCTATAAAGGATACAATAAAATCCTCCGGAAATTTTGAAGTCGGTAAAAATTCTATAGATGAGAAGCCATTAAAAACGAGTAAGAGTAGGCCTAGCAAGAAGAGGGAAACTACTAAAAAACCAAAAAAATGATAAAAAATAAGTCGTATCATATGAACCCGAGTAAAGAATGCTATAACTAAAGTGGGGATCCAGACTTTTTGTATGCGTAGGAATAGAAGTTGATGAAGGAAGAAAAGGATGACGTAGATGAGAGTGCTGCACCGCTTATAGAGCACTTGACTGAGCTAAGAAGCCGCTTAATTAGGTCCGTAGTCGCTTTTGCACTTTGTATGATAGCTGCTTTTACTGTTGCCACACATATTTTCAATTTTTTAGCTAACCCGATTGTAGAAATATTAAAAGAAAATGGGCAGTCGCCAGATCTAATTTTTACTGGCTTGCAGCAAGGATTCATGGTTAATATTCGAATTTCTCTTTTTGGAGGGTTCATGGTGTCTTTCCCATATATAAGCTTCCAACTTTGGAAGTTTGTTGCTCCCGGATTATATAAGAACGAAAAAAGAGCTTTTCTTCCATTTTTGCTGGCATCCCCACTGTTATTTTTGCTTGGTGCTTCATTTGCTTTTTACATAGTCATGCCTCTGGCTTTTGATTTTTTTCTTGGCTTTCAACAAGAAAATACAGATGTTTCAGACTTAGTAGGAATTACTTATCTAGGGACTATTAATGAATATCTTGGGTTGACTATGAAATTTATAATTGCCTTTGGATTGTGCTTTCAATTACCAGTGCTCTTAACATTAATGGGAAAGGTAGGACTAATCTCTTCTGAAGTGCTTGCCAAATCAAGAAAATATGCTGTAGTAGGAATTTTAGTGTTAGCGGCTATAGTTACTCCGCCAGATGTTATAACCCAAATTATCCTTTTTACAGTTGTTTATGCCCTATATGAAGTATCAGTGTTATTAGTAAAATGGGTTGAAAAAAAGAAGGAAAAAGATTTCCTCAATGAGGACTTGAATGAAGAAGATTCAGAAAGTTCTGGAGCTAAAGATCAATAAATTTTTCCTAGGGATTAGATGCCTAAATTAGATGAAAACATTTTTCTTAGAATAGCTGAAGCCTTAGAGAGGATGAGCCCCCCAAAAGATTCTTTTGGGGATTTGACTAAGGCTAATTCATATTTATGGAAATCAAATCCAGATAGATTAATTGCTATCTACGAGTGCTCAGAGATAACATTGGATTTGTTAGTAGGAATTGATGGTGTTAAGACCCAAGTTTTAAATAATACAGTCCAGTTTGCTAAAGGATTTACTGCAAATAATATTTTGCTTTGGGGAGCGCGCGGAACTGGTAAGTCCTCATTGGTTAAGTCAGTGCACCAAGAAGTTGCCTCAAAGTTCTCAAACTTGAAGTTGATTGAGATCCAAAGGGAGGATTTGTTTTCATTAGATCGTTTGCTATCAATCCTGGCTGGAATTAGGAGTGATCATAGATATATAGTTTTTTGTGATGATTTGTCGTTTTCAGGAGAAGACAAGGAGTTTAAAAATCTAAAAACATTATTAGATGGAGGCGTGGTAGAAAAACCAGAAAATGTCTTAGTTTATTCTACTTCAAACAGAAAACATTTGATTTCTAGAGAAATGATTGAAAATGAGAATTCTGCAGGTATAGCTCCTTCGGAGGCAACAGAGGAGAAGGTATCTTTGTCTGATCGCTTTGGATTGGTTCTCGGTTTTTATCCCTGCACACAAAAAAGTTATTTGGAAATGATACTGCTTTACCGAGATGCATTTAATATTCCAATAGATAAGGAAAAATTATTACAAGATGCTATTGAATGGCAGCAGACGCGTGGTTCAAGGTCAGGCAGAGTTGCCTGGCAGTATATACTTGATTTAGCCGGCAAGTTGAGGATCCCATTAGAAAAAAAATTGTGAGGTATTGATAATTTTAATTTTAGTACCCATTACTGAAATAGAGGCAATGGGTCTAAACTTTTAGTCCCTTTTCTTAACTCAAAGTGCAGATAGTTTTCTTTAGTATCGCTTTCATCAAGAGATGACTTCTCAACTTTTCCAATTATCTGACCTTGTAGCACACGGCTACCCTTTGATACTTTAAGATCTTTCACTCTTCCGTAAATGCTTATAACGGACATATCGTGTTTAATAAGCACAATTTTTCCTAATCCGCCTACAGGCTTTGAAATAAGCGCAACAACCCCGTCAGCTACCGCTTTAATAGAGCTCCCTGGAGGAGCATGAAAGTCGATACCTTCATTCTTATTGCTAGAAGCGGTGGGGTTGAAGCCTCTTAGTATCTTGCCATCTACTGGCCTGACATATGGTTTTGTTATTATTTTGGATTCAGTTGCATTACTATTTTCTTTGATGCTAGTATTATGTGTTGTGAGCTCAGTATTCTCTCCTGAGGTACTATCATTGGCTATTGATTTTTTCTCTCTTTCATCATTATCGGGTGGATTTTTAGGCTTGTTATTATCCGAATTACTGTTAGCCCTAGCTTGGGCGGAAGAACTAGAAGATGAACCACTGGACAGAGATAGAACAGGAATGATGAGTTCACGCCCAGCAGTAAGGCTTAAGTCTGTATCCAGTCCATTCCATTTTGCTAGGGAAGTTACTGAAACATTATAGAGACGAGCTATCGAATAAGCTGTTTCTCCTGGCTCTATTCTATGCCTCAATGGGTTATCTGGGGTTCCAATTTTTCTGCTTGAATTTTCTAATGAGTTTGCAATTGTTTTTCTAGCGCTCTCTTGATTCCACCCAGCAGAGGTTGAAACCAAATCTCCAGGTATCATTACAGGCAATGCAATCACCTCATCTTTTCTAGGCAAATATGTCATAAGCACCCCGTTGTATGATGCAAGCTTTTTGGGTTCTATACCTAACCGTCCTGCTATTCCTGCAACGGTCTCACTCCCATTGGCTACAATAATTTGATAATCTTGGTATGTAATGACCCCTCGGTTATCCGGTAGAGGCCTTTCCATGATCGAATGATCAGAAAATGTTTTGTTATTTGAGTTCTTATAGCGAGAATTATTATCTATAGACTGGCATGAACTAATAATAACATATGTAATGAGTATGAAGATCCTGTATATAGTCATCTCTTATGCCCCTTTTTGAAAAGCTATACCTTCTAGAAGCGGTACAAATCGTACTTTAGCAATTTCATCATATATAACTTGAGTTGCCGTTTTCCGTAACTGGATTAGCGTTTGGTCAGATTGCGGTAAACCAATAGGTAAAACCATTATTCCCCCTATTTTCAATTGTTGCAACAAGATTTGGGGGATATCTTCTGCTGCTGCAGTAAGAATTATTCGATCGAAAGGGGCTTGTTTCTCAATTCCAAGAGACCCATCTCCTAGTATCGTGGTAATGTTCTTAAATCCGTGATAATTTAATAATTTTTCAGCCTTCTTTTTAAGGTTTTCATGTCGCTCTACGGTGTAGACTCTTCGAGAAAGTTTGGACAGAATGGCGGTTTGATAGCCAGAACCAGTACCTACTTCCAGAACTTTGCAACGCTTTGTCAATTTCAGTTTTTCAGTCATCATTGCGACTACAGAGGGTTGACTTATTGTTTGCCCACACTTGATGGGTAAGGGCACATCATCGAGAGACCTTGCCTTGAATATACCATCTAAAAAAATTCCTCTATCAATGGTTTCAATTATGTTGAGGATGCGGTTATCTTTGATCCCCCGCTTTTTTATTCCTAATATTAATTTTAATTTTTTTTCGTTATCATTCATACTTGAAAAAGAGATTTAAGATCTTTGTTTTTCTCAAACCAATTCAGCTCAGTCTTAAGAGCCGAGATGGTAATATAATCTTTTTTTAAATATTCCCCATCGGATTTTGAGGAAGGAATTAAATTTCTTGGGTTATGCTTGATCCATAGGAAGGTTTTCCCTGTAGGTGAAAGCTGAGGTGACATAGAAAAAGATGAGCCCTGTCTTAAGCCTGTTGCACATACTTTTATTCCCTTAACCTGCATTGAGTCACAGGCTGGAAAATTTACATTATAAAAACCACTGAAGTTACTCTCTAAAAATGGGTCATCCAACAATAATTTTTGACACACTTCAGCAGCATACGCATTTGCTGCATTAAATTCATTGTGGGAGGCCAGTGTATTTTTTGAGTATGATTGACTTAAAGCTATTGATTTTATGCCATGAATAGCACCTTCCATAGCTGCTCCTATCGTTCCTGAATACAAAACATCTTCTGCTATATTTTGCCCTCTATTTACACCCGAAATTATTAAGTCTGGCTTTTGTTCATTCATCACATAGTAAATTCCTGCTAACACGCAATCTGCTGGGGTTCCCTCCACACTATATGAGTTTTCCGCAATTTTTTCTATAAGGCTAGGTCTTATATAAGAAGTACTATGGGCAACCCCGGATTTTTCAGAAGACGGTGCAACAATTATAACCTGACCTTCATTACCAGCTAGTGTTTCAGCTATATCATGGGCTATTCTCAAGCCCGGAGCAGATATTCCATCATCATTTGTTACTAGTATCTTCATTAATTATTCTAATTCCCCCTGTTCATTCAGGAAAGTAGCGTTTGCTAAATAATTCTTCAAGCAGTCGGGGATTTTTACTTTTCCTGTATCCGTTTGATAATTTTCAATTACAGCAATTAGACATCGGCCAACAGCCAATCCTGAGCCATTTAAGGTATGAAGAAAATCAGGTTTGCTTTCTGGTTTTTCCCTAAAGCGAGCATTCATCCTTCTTGCTTGAAAGTCTCCGCAATTTGATACAGAAGATATTTCTCTATAAAGTTTCTGCCCTGGAAGCCATACTTCTAGATCATAAGTTTTTCTTGCAGAAAACCCCAAATCGCCAGTGCATAAAAGGATTTTCCTATATGGTAAAACTAATTTTTGTAAAATATTCTCTGCGCATTTAACCATTCTTTCTAGTTCTTGCGCACTCATATCTGGAGGGCTAAAAGTAACCATTTCAACTTTTTCAAACTGATGTTGTCTTAACATACCAGTCGTATCTTTTCCAGCACTTCCAGCTTCTGATCTAAAGCACTGTGTGACAGCACAAACTCTCTCAGGTAACATGTCATGAGGGGTGATTGTTCCAGCTTTTAAGTTTGTTAGGGAGACTTCTGCCGTTGGGATCAACCACCAACCATTTTCAGTTTTATAACTATCGTTTGCAAACTTTGGTAACTGGCCAGTTCCTAGCATGGCTTGTTCTCTGACCAATACTGGAGTCGAAACTTCTTTCAGTTGATGCTCTCTTATATGCGTATCAACCATAAACTGTGAAATGGCGCGATGTAATGTAGCTATCCCACTTGATAGTATGGTGAATCTACTTCCTGATATTTTGGAAGAGGTTTTAAAATCTAAGCCTGATGCTGCAGGTACTTCAAAGTGTTCCCTTGGGAGAAAACTAAACTCCGGGCATTCTCCCCATTTATTGATTTCCAAATTTTCTTTTTCCGTTTCTCCAATTGGTATATTTTGTTCAGGAGAATTGGGCAGGGTATATAAAATACCATCTAGTTTTGCGCTTACAGATTTTATGTCATTCTCCAAGCTTTGAATCTCTTCCTTTTTTATTAAGATTTTATCTTTATAATTGGCTACATTAAGGGTTTTACCAGCGGACTTCCTTTTTCCGAATTCCTTTGCCAAAGTATTCAAATGAGATTGTACGTCTTCGACAGACTGTATCAATTTTCTCTTTTCTTTGTCCAATTTGAGTATAAGGCTACTTACGGCAGGAATATTCCGTCTAGCCAGCTTTTCATCAAGCTCGGCAGGAAATTCTCTAATTTTTTTTATGTCATGCATTTTAATAGAATCAGCAAGTTTTTCGTGGAAAGTTGCAGCCTTATAATTAATGGTTAAGTTTTCGGAATAATTTAAAAGAAATAATCATTGGAAAAGGTTGTGCAATACAAATTTGTTATGGTCGAAACAATTAATGAAGGTTATCTTACGTGAATAGAAATAGTAAACAAAAAAATTTTCCAAACAATATCGGTTGCAATCATTTTCTCATATCATTAACCAATTCTTTACTGTATTTATTAGTGGGGTGATAATGAAGCTTTACCCACAATTTAAGGTTTGTTTTTTGTTTCAATTGAACTTCCAAGCATGAATTATTTCGACTGCACTTATTTATTCATACGATAGATGTTTTAATAATGTTTTTTAGATTGTGAACGACAATGAGGTCAAAATTAGGAAAAATTGGTTATAGAGCAAAATATAGGTCCATCAGAGAAATGGATCTCATTTTCAGACAGTTTTGGGAAATATTCAAAAACAATTATTCTGAAGAAGAGTTAGCAAAATTTGAGAAACTAATAGGAGAGGACGATTTTGATTTGTATCAATGGATTTCAGGTGCAACCGCTGTTCCTGATGAATATCAATTATTGATATCCCAGATGAGGGGGCAAATTGCTCGTAGTAGAGGTAAGAAGTGAGATAATATCATTTTTATTTAACTATGACAGTTTTGTCTTATTGCCAAGTGGGTTCATTGAAAGCATTGATTTCCTTGTTTTTTTTTCTAAAAGTGTTATACAGTTGACTTTCATTAGTCGGGCTTTTGATTGTAGGTGCAAATTAATTTTGCAAAATGAGGATAGTAATTTTGACTGAAAAAGATGACAAATTGTTTCAAAGTTACGATACATACCAAATAAGCTTGGGTGAGGTTCTACGGGGAGAGCGTGCAACCCTTGGAAAAACTCTTGAACA
>PACC02000080.1 GCA_002699695.2 Paracoccaceae bacterium
AATCTCCTAACAAAATCTTAGCTTTAAGATTATTTTTGTCTGAATTCTTTAACGCTAGAGAATAATATTCTTCTTGTAATTCAATACCAGTGGCTCGCAAACTAGGGACTCTATTCATCAAGCAAAATAATACGGCACCCGCACCTGTCCCAACATCTAGCACACTATCCCCGGAACACGCAGTGACTGAAGCCGCCAATAAAACTGAGTCAATGCCTGCTCTAAAACCCTTCTTAGGTTGTAGTAATCTCAATCTGCCCCCTAGGAAAGCATCATCTGAGAACTCATTTTGAATCAATTTCATATTACACTGCAATTCTAGAAGGAGTATATCCGTACCATAAATTAGCATAACTTGATCAATTAAAAAGTATTCAAAAGAAAATTTTCAAAATTTCATAAAAGTATCTAACATTTCTTTGCTCAAAGAAATTATATCATATAGGATGGTCTACACCCAAAAAAGAGACCTAAAAACTTTTTGTATTCGGTTAAAAAATGAATGACTTAGATCCTATCGCTGAACTTCAAGACTTACTTAAAGATGATTTAAATGCAATGAATGACATGATCAAAAAGATGATGACTTCAGAAAACACCCCTACAATTCAAAAAATTTCAAACCATATTTTTTCAGCTGGAGGCAAGAAATTACGCCCACTCCTGTGCTTAGCAACAGCAAGAGCCCTAGATTACACTGAGGACAAGCATATTCTTTTGGCTGCTAGTATAGAGTTTGTCCATACCGCTACGCTACTACATGACGATGTAGTCGATGAAAGTTCCACCCGGAGAGGAACCAAAACAGCAAATATACTCTGGAACAATCAATCTTCTATACTTGTTGGTGATTTTTTGTTTTCCAGAGCTTTTCAATTAATGGTTTCTACAGATTCTCTTGAAATTCTAGAAGTTTTGTCTGAAACCTCAGCTGTAATTGCGGAAAGTGAAGTTTTACAGTTATCCGAAGTAGGAAACGTAAGTACTTCAACCGAAACATATATGAAAATAATCGAAGGTAAAACTGCCGCACTATTCTCTGCCGCAACTCAAACGGGGGCAATGATTTCATCAAGCAATCTAGAACACATAGAGAATTTTAAATGCTATGGGAAAGCTATTGGCCTGAGTTTTCAGTTAATTGATGATTATCTTGATTATAAAGGCAGTCCTGCAGACATGGGGAAGAGTATTGGTGATGATTTCAATAATACAAAGTTAACCTTTCCTCTAATCTCAGCACTAAAAAAAGGCGATTCTTCAGAAAAAAAACTTATAGAGAACTCTCTCCTTAAAGAACCTAAAGATCCAGAGGATTTAATTAAAATTATCAGGATCATGGAAAAATATAAAACACTTGAGGAGACTAAAACGGCAGCTAGAAAATGGTCTAGTATTGCCAGTAAGTCTCTTCAGAAATTACCTAAAAACGATATTACTCAGCTGCTAGGCAAAGTAAGTGAAATCATTGTTCAACGCTCCTCATGAAAAGAGTTGAGCGACTCTTATCCATGCTTTAGGGAAACTCTTAGCCAAGTCCAGACTTGCCTTTTGTGCATCACTCTCTTTTAAGAAAAGGCCAAAGCAGGTCGCACCTGATCCCGACATGCGGGAAATCTTACAACCCGACGTATTTCTAATAGTATTTAGTAAAGTCATAATTTGTGGAAAAAGTTTTAAAGCTGGTGCCTCAAGATCATTTCTCTGATCACGCAGATAGTTTAAAAATATTTCTGCTGTCTTAAAAATTGGTAATATTCCTAATCCTTCATTATTAAAAGTCTGAACTGCGTTGAAAATTATTCCCGTGGAAACTTTTTCTCTATTATTTGCCAACACAATCCAAATAGTAGGTGGTTTAGGTGGTTCCACTACTTTTTCAAGGATTTCCCCCCTGCCCTGCATTCTTTTCAAGTGCCAGTCTAAGCAAGCCGGGACATCGGAACCAAGAGAAATCAAACTGTTCATAGATGGTAAGGGTTGCTGCCATAACTTTGTTAGCATTCTCAGGACTAACGCTGCATTAGAAGATCCCCCTCCCAGACCTGCGGATATAGGAAGATCCTTATTCAAAATGATTGATGCGCCCTTACCATCGTGATTTAAAAGATTGATAGCACTCAAAACAAGGTTTTCTCTACTTTTTAATTCGTCGGCTAGCCTCCCCACCACCTTTAAATCTATATTCCTGGAAGGTTCCATAGAAATCTCATCTCCAACCCGCGGGAATGCCACTAGGCTATCAAGACAATGATATCCATCAGATCTCTTGCCTACCACATGCAAAGATAGGTTAACTTTGGCTCGGGAAATTCTTGAAAAAGATTGCTTTTTTTTCATTTTCCTTAATTTTTTCTATCATAATCAATTTCCAAAAGAGTCTATCAAACCCTCTTTTAATTTCTTCTGAATTTTCGAATTCAATTCTTCATCAGGTGCAAAAAGAAGGGCTCTCCTCCATTGAAAATACGATTCCCTCTTTCTACCTACTTTCCACAAAACATCACCATAATGATCATTGACTATTGGGTCCTCTGGCTCAAGTTCAATTGCCTTCTCCATAGGAACGACAGCTTCGTAGTATCGACCCAATTGATAGAGTCCCCAGGCCAGAGAATCCACGATGTAACCACTTTCAGGACTTTGTTTAACTGCTAACTTGATCATCCCCAGTGCTTCATCTAAATTTTCCCTCCTTTCTATAAGCATGTAACCAAGATAATTTAAAACTTGCGGTTGCTCCGGTACAAATTCTAGTGCTTTCCGTAAATCCATCATAGACTGTTCATAATTATCCAACTGTTCCCTAGCTATTCCACGGAAAAAGTATATCAACCATAATTTTTTATTCTCAAAATCTGAATGGGTATTTGCTACCAAGGCATCAGAATAAGCTATTTCTGCTAGTTCAAAATTTTCCCTATGCCGATAAGCATTTCCTAAAGCTTCATAGACTTCAAAACTCGCGGTATCATTGTCTATTAGATCTCTTAAATGTTTGATAGCAAGTTCTTCTCTCGAAGATTCAGTTAGCAACTCTGCAAGCATCAGTTTTGATTTAGGATAAAAAAGATGAGATTTTTCAACCATCATAAGAGTGTTAATAGCTTCATCTATGAGATTACTGTCAGCAAGGGCTTGAGCTAATCTTATATTAAATCGTGCTTCATTACCTGAAATATAATGTGCAAGTTGACAATAAAAAATTTCAATGAGATTCTGATTTACCTCTCTATTACCCCCTCCAGCAAAAAGTATTAGTGTATCGGCTATACCAGTTTCTGGTGTCTTAAAGATGTCTAGAACTACAGTTTCCCTCTCTTTCATGTTATCGTATAATTTCTTAAGAGTCAGGTTATCTAACCTGCTTCCAATATCATCGCCCAACAAAGAGAGGGCACCAGTAACATCATCTGATAGATAAAGAATATTTGATCTGAAAATTTCGTAGCTTTCCCCCAGTACTTTTAGATTCTTCATTTTACCTCTCATCATTTCTAGGGCCTTTGAGTACTCTCCAAGTTGCGCATAAGCTATAGAAGAATAGTAAGAACCAAGATCAAAACTGAGCTCTGAATCCCTGAAGTTGCTGAACTCCCTAATGGCTGAATCCAAGTTTCCTATTTTAACATAAATCCATCCTTTTATTGACGTTTTCAAAACATCTGGTAATTGATCCCCGAACTCTACCATTATCTCAAGCGCTCTATTAAATTGCTTTTCCTTTATTTCACCAATTACTAGTGTTAATCCCAAGGCAGGAGATTGTATTTCTAATTTTTTCATTGTGTTAGCCAACGAGTATGCTTCTTCAAAATTTCCCGACGCAACCAAGAATAAAAGAGCATCATTATAAATCTCAGGTTGTTTATTGCCCTTGCTTATCATGTCAACGGTATATGTAGCTGATTTATCAAAATCGTTTATTGAAGCCGACAAACGAGAGGCTAGGAATGCACCTGAAATCGATGTGCTGCCTTGGGAAGCACAAATACTGCAAAGAAAAGTCACAAAAAATATTGAATACAGTCTAACCATTTTACAAACTACTTTACCACACTGAATTTCATAGATACTAAGCTATCATCACATGTGTGAGTAATTTGGGCCCTCCCCACCTTGAGGTGTTTTCCAAGTGATATTTTGACTGGGATCTTTTATATCACAAGTTTTACAATGAACACAATTCTGATAATTTATTTGGAATCTGGGGGTGGACCCACTCCCTTCACGCACGATTTCATAAACTCCCGCTGGACAGTAACGTTGTGCAGGTTCATCATAAATAGGCAAATTGTGATTAACAGGCACCGATTGATCACCTAAGCTTAAATGACAAGGTTGACCATCACTATGAGAGGTACCAGAAAAACTTATATTTTCGAGGCGCTCAAAACTAATCTTGCCATCTGGCTTGGGGTAAGTAATTACCTTACAATTTGAAATAGGTCTAAGCTTGTCATGATCTGCAAATTTGTGATTTATATTCCCAAATAAATTAAAACTTAAGACACTTGCAACCCACATATCCAAGGCCCCCAAAATGATTCCTACAAATAATCCGAAGCGAGACCAGAGCGGTTTAACATTCCGCACAGGCATCAGGTCCTGATATATAGGTCCCGACCTAATCTTAAGTTCATAATTAGTCAAGTCATCATTAGCTCTGCCCGACTGCAAAGCGGTACAAGCCACTTCAGCTGCACAAATACCCGACAGTATTGCATTGTGGTTTCCCTTTATCCTTGGAACATTGACCAATCCCGCTGAACAGCCTAATAGTAATCCTCCAGGAAAATTCATTTTTGGTATTGACTGAATTCCGCCTTCACTAATAGCTCGAGCCCCGTATTCTATCCTCTTGCCACCCATTAAAAGCTTTTTAATCATAGGATGGTGTTTAAATTTCTGAAACTCTTTGTATGGAAATAAGGAAGGATTTGTATAATCCAGATGTACGACAAACCCAATAAATAGCTGATTATTTTCAGCATGATACACAAAAGAACCACCACCCGGGTTATTACCTAAGGGCCACCCCATAGTATGCAAAACTTGACCTTCTTTATGATTTTCAGGTCTAATTTCCCAAACTTCCTTCATCCCTATTCCATGCTTAGGAACATCTGATTCAGCAGCTAAATCATATTTAGAAATCACTTGCTTAGCGAGTGAACCTCGTACCCCTTCTGCTAGAAAAATATACTTTCCATTTACTTCCATTCCTGGTTCATACATTGGACCTGGGTTGCCGTCTTCAGTCTTACCAAACTCACCTGCAATCACGCCTGTAACATGATTCTCTTTTCCATAAATCAATTCTGAGCATGCCATTCCTGGAAAAATTTCCACTCCAAGATCCTCCGCTTCCCGCGATAACCACCTACATACTTTAGACATTGAAACAACATAATTCCCCTCATTTGACATTAATGGAGGCATCAGAAAATTTGGCAATCTTATACCACCAGCTGGACCGAGAAAATAAAATTTGTCTTCTGATACAGGCGTTCGTATTGGGGTTTCTTTTTCTCTCCAGTTAGGAAAAAGTTTATCCAATCCCTTAGGATCAAGCACAGCACCAGATATTATGTGTGATCCTACTTCAGCACCTTTTTCTAATATTACTACTTGTAAGTCTGGCTCGAGTTGTTTCAGTTTTATGGCTGCTGATAGACCTGCAGGACCAGCACCTACTATAACCACATCATAATCGATAGACTCCCTTTCAAATTGGGGCATAAACATCTCCTAAAAATAGCTTTCTTGACAGACAAACAAATTTTGCCTTATTTTTATTTCCAAGTATAAGTATAAAAGATACCAAATAAAAGAGCCACTTTCATTAGAAATCAAAGGAAAACTAATGCAAGAAAATGTAAGTATATGCGTATATTCCTAGTACTTAATGATTTAGTTTTTACCCAATTTTATTGTTCAATGCGATTAACCTTCAGGTTGTAAACAAGGTGGAGAGATGAATGGATAAAGTTCCGTTGACTTTACAGGGTTATAAAAGTCTTAGTGATGAATTAAAGAAACTAAAATCACAAGAGCGTCCCAATATAATTAAAGCAATTGCCGAAGCACGGGAACATGGTGATCTATCTGAGAATGCTGAATACCATGCTGCACGTGAAAAGCAGTCTTTTATTGAAGGCCGAATAAAAGAATTAGAGGGAATAATAAGCTTAGCTGAGGTAATTGACCCAAAAAAACTTTCTGGAACTGTAAAATTTGCTGCAACTGTCACAATATTAGATGAAGATACTGAAGAAGAACGTACTTTCCAGATTGTTGGAGAACCAGAAGCTGATATTGAAAAGAATAAGTTAAATGTCAAATCTCCCTTGGCTAGGGCCCTAATAGGAAAAGACATTGGTGACAGCGTTGAAGTGAAATCACCAGGTGGAACAAAAAACTACGAAATAATATTAATAAATTATGAAATATAACAAAGTTTTCAAAATAGATTTGATAACATTAATGCGCAAAGAAAGCACTATATTTCATTTAACCTAATGGTCTTAAATCATCGCAAAGAACCACCTGAGATACCATTGACTTCAGCAATGATTTTCTCACAAAGAAGTTCAATTTCTTTATCCTCTAAGGTCCGATTCTTGGGTTGGATTAAAACTTCGAATGCTAATGATTTCTTACCTGGGCCCACTTGTTGATAGGCTTTAGATCCTTCAAAAACATCAAAAAGCTTGACTTCCTTTATCAAATCTTTGTCAAGTTTCTTTATAGCGGTCATAATTTTTTGCACTTCGACATTTTCTCTCATAACAAATGCAAAATCACGCACCACCGATGGGTAATCTGAATATTCTAAGCTGGATTTTTTAAGTTTATCCCGAGTATCAGGTATCTGTTCAGGGAAAATCGAAAAGATAATCGGGATGTCTCCTAAACCCATTCTATGCGCTGTATTCGGATGAAGTTCTCCAAATGATCCTAAAACCTTAAATTTACCCAGCCGAACCAAAGCAGACTTGTTCGGGTGGAAAAAATTAGGTACCCGCCGATCAAGCTGCAAGCTATCAAGTTTGATTCCAAGATGTCTTAGCACACCTTCCACGCATGACTTTGCATCAAAAATATCAAAAGGTCTCCTGTTTTCAAACGCGTTTCTTTCTTGGGCGTAACCTACAAAAATACCACCAACATCAAGCTGTTCTTGTCCAGGCTCAGAACCAGTAAAGACTTCACCTATTTCAAAGCTAGAAAAGTTTTTGACTCCCCTTGCGTTATTTCTTTTGGCTGATAGTAGAAGACCCGGAAATAGTGAAGGGCGTAAATGTGTCAGTTCAGAGCTAATAGAATTTGCAAGAGTAACTTCTTCTTTACCTTCCCCAAATAATTTAGCACTTGATTCATCAATGAAACTATAACTGATGCATTCTCTAAGACCCTGCGAAGCCAAATAGCGCCGTATTTTGCTAACACTTCGTCTTTGTGAGTTTTGTTTTGCTGCCCTGACACCAAAATTTCTTATTGGAAGGGGAGAGGCTATTAATTTATCAAGCGATGTAACTCTTATTATCTCTTCTACAAGATCGATTTCTCCGCCTATATCGGGTCTCCAACTGGGAGCCTGAACTGAAATGGGTTGAACTTTTTCATTTAATGTAAAGCCTAATGTACGTAAGATATCTAATTGTCGTTTCTTAGGTACTTTTATTCCAGTTACTTTCTCTACTTTACTTTCCTGAAAATCAATCACTTCTGCTTTGTAAGGATTATCACCAGAGCTCACCAATTCGGAAGGCTTCCCACCACAGATATTGGTAGCCAACTCCGTATATAACTCAATACCTGGTATTGTAAAAGAAGGATCGATACCTCTTTCAAATCTATATCTGGCATCTGTAATTAAACCTAATTTTCTACCAGTCTTTGCCGTAGAAATTGGGTCAAAATATGCCGATTCAATAAAAACATTTCTAGTGTCTTCAGTGCAACCACTGGCCATTCCTCCAATCAAACCTCCTATTGCTTGGACCCCTTGATCGTCAGCTATGATGGTCATTGAATCATCCAACTCATAATTCTTGCCATCCAATGCTTCAATTTCTTCACCAGAAAATGCTTTTCGTACTACCAAATTACCTTTCAGCTTATCAGCATCAAATGCATGAAGTGGCCGAGCACTATCAAAAGTCAAAAAGTTTGTTAAATCTACCAAACTTGAGATTGGTCGAAGGTTAATTGAATTAAGCCTATTTACTAACCATGTTGGTGAATCGTCATTTCTGATTCCCTTAATGTACCGACCCACAAAATAGGGACAATCTCTTTCCGATACATCTTTTTTTAGGATAACATTGATAGGACTTTTGTAGTCAGAATAAATTTTATTCGACTTCCTTTCTAAGAATTGACCTATACCCTTTGCTGCAAGATCTCTTGCTATTCCTCGGACACCGAGAGCATCAGGTCGATTTGGAGTAATAGCTATCTCTATCACTGGGTCAACCTTGCTAGGGTCATTAATCTTAAGCCACTCGGCGAACGTTATTCCAACATTTGGCTGATCTAAACAGATGATACCATCATGTTCATCAGACAAGTTAAGTTCAAACTCAGAGCACATCATGCCAAAGCTTTCAACATTCCTTATTTTACCAATGGAGATTTTTTTTCCTAAACCTGGAATAAAAGTACCAGGTAAAGCCACTACCACTCCCATTCCTAATTTTACATTAGGAGCACCACAAACAATTTGTTTTTTTTCATTACCTAAGTAAACAGAACAAACCTTCAGCTTATCAGCATTAGGATGTTTTTCTACTTCCGTGATTTTACCTACTATAAACTTCGAAAAATTTTCAGCCGGGTCTGTCACACTTTCTACCTCGAGTCCTAGGTCATTGAGGGCATCCAGTATGACATTAATATTGCAATCACATCTTAGGTAAGTTTTCAACCACTCAACAGAAAATTTCACTTTAAATTATCCTAGTTTTTTTCCACGACTTTACGTTAAACCGCTATGTATCGAAGGTTTTTCAAGCGGATTAAATCCATAATGGTCTAACCAACGCACGTCTCCTTCAAAAAATGAACGCAGATCAGGAATACCATATTTGAGCATTGCCAATCTATCTATGCCCATTCCAAAAGCAAACCCCTGATAAAAATCTGGATCAACATTACAAGCTTTAAGAACCTTAGGATGCACCATGCCAGACCCTAATATCTCTAACCAACTGTCCCCCTGCCCAAGTTTCAACATATTATCTTCCCAAGAACACCTAATATCTACCTCAGCACTCGGTTCAGTAAAGGGAAAATGACTGGATCTAAACCTCAATTCTATGTCCCCGATTTCAAAAAATGCTCTACAGAATTCCTCTAAGGTCCACTTCAAGTGACTCATTGTTAGATCCTTATCAATAGCCAAACCTTCCAGCTGGTTAAACATTGGGGTGTGTGTCTGGTCGTAATCTGAGCGAAAAACTTTGCCAGGCACTATTATTCTGCAAGGTACTCCATCTTTTTTCTCCATGTGGCGGATCTGAACCGGACTTGTATGAGTTCTCAAAACATGGGGTACTGATCCAGAGTCGGAACTAGAGTTGACATAAAATGTATCAAAATCCTGCCTTGCGGGATGTTCAGAAGGAATATTTAGAGCATCAAAATTGTACCAATCACTTTCAACCTGAGGACCCTCAGCTATAGAAAAACCCAAATCTGAGAAAATTTCGACTACTTCATCGGTGACTTGGCTGATCGGATGTATCTTTCCCATTTGAGAAGGCCTCGAAGGCCTTGAAACATCCAACCACTCTTTACTAATTCTTTCGTTTATACTCTCTTCAGTAATAAGTGTCTTTTTCTTTTCTATCTCTTTAATCAACCTGGACTTAAGAAAATTAAGTTTTGGAGCTCTGACCTTTCGTTCAGTTTCTTCCATAGAACCTATCAATTTCATAAGGCTGGTAACTTGACCTTTTTTTCCAAGTCCCTTAACTCTAATTTTTTCTAAATCATCTAAGGATGAAGCAGCAGATATTGATGCTAGATAGCTTTTTTCTATTTCATCTATATCATCCATGCTAAGTACTACCAAATTTAAAACTTTTTACATATCTGAAGGTAGAATGCTACCCTTCAACCTGAGATAATCTATCAGTTTAAGTGTTTCGCAAGATTGGCAACCTTTTAAAACGTTTTCTAGAAATTTCCTTATAAAGGTAATCTATGCTGATCTTGATTGAGCGATTTCAAATATCTTTTTAAAAGCCTCTGGTTCACTTATTGCAAGCTCAGCGAGAATTTTTCGATCCACTTCTATCTCTGCCTTTAATATCCCATTCATGAATTTACTGTAAGTACATGCAGGATCTAAAGCCCTAACCGCAGCATTTATTCTCTGGATCCAGAGAGACCTAAAGGTCCTCTTCTTCACTCTTCTATCTCGGGTAGCATACTGAAGGGCCTTATCCACAGATTGTGCAGCTGACCGAAATGTTCTACTACGGGCTCCATAATGGCCTTTTGCCGCCTTTATTACTTTTTTGTGTCTAGCTCTAGTAACCGGACCTGGTCTAACACGTGACATTCGGTCATCCTTTATCTTGCATATGGCATGTAAGTTTTAACAATACCTTCATCGGCCTTAGAAAGGGTTGTGGTACCACGAGCATTCCTGATAAACTTTCTAGATCGCTTTATCATTCCATGTCTTTTACCAGCCTGAGCCGATTTAAGTAATCCTGAAGCCGTAGGCTTAAAACGTTTTTTTGCGCCCGACTTTGTTTTCATCTTAGGCATAAATTATTACCACTTCCCAACATATTATATAATTCGAAGTTTCTTATTCTTTATTCATGAAATATGCAAGTCAAAAGATATCAATTGATCAGTTGTTCACATATCGGAAAAAACAACTTAGCCAATTTCACCTTCGTAAATCTGTTTTTCGTCAGCTGGTGCAACTCTGAGAATATTCGTCGTTCCAGGTACATTGAAAGGTACCCCCGCTATTACGATAATTTTGTCCTTGTCCTTTGCGAAACCATACGACCTAGCAGCCTTTGCAGCATTAACAACGGCCATCTTAAATCTGTTAAGTTCTTCAGTCACAATACAGTGAAGACCCCAGTTAAGTGCTATCCGCCTAGCGATACCGATTTTTGGAGTAAGTGCTATTATTGGAACTCGGGGTCTCTCCCGTGAAGTAAGCGCAGCTGTCGTTCCAGTATGTGTAAAACAACAAATAACCTTGATATTAGTAGTTTCAGCAACTTCTCTTGCCGCAACCGTTATAGCATCAGAAACACCCCTCTTTAATGGTGTTCTTGAAGATTCTATTTCTTGTCGATAAGTCTTTTCTTTTTCAACTTCAGTAGCAATACTGTTCATTGTTCTAACAGCTTCCACAGGATAATGTCCTACAGCACTTTCTGCAGATAGCATTATTGCATCAGCTCCCTCATAAATCGCTTGTGCCACGTCAGACACCTCGGCCCTTGTTGGAACTGGTGATGTTATCATACTCTCCATCATTTGTGTGGCCACTATGACTGGTTTACCAGAAGCCCGACACTGTCTAACAAGACGCTTTTGAATTGGGGGTAATGTTTCGATAGGTAGCTCAACGCCAAGATCCCCTCTCGCTACCATTACCGCATCTGTTTCTTCGAGAATTTGATCAAAAGCCTCCACAGCAGATGGCTTTTCAATTTTTGCCAAAATTGCCGCTCTTCCTTTAATTAACTTTCTGGCATCCGTAATATCAGAAGCTCTTTGAACAAATGACAGCCCCAACCATTCAATACCTAGAGCACAAACGAACTCCAAATCACTTCTATCCTTCTGCGAAAGAGCCGAGAGGGGTAAAACTTGATCTGGAACATTAATACCTTTTCTATCCGAAACTACACCCCCCACCACAACTTCAGTATCAACAAAGTCCTTACCAACTGCCTTGACTATCAATCGTATTTTTCCATCATTAACCAAAACGGTAGAGCCTATGTTTAGACCGTGGAAAACTGCAAAATCTGGCACATTTACCCGCTTAATATCTCCCAAAATATCTTTGTCATCAAATCTAAAAGATTTTCCTATAATTAACTCAACTTCTTGATCTTTAAATTTACCACACCTCAGCTTAGGGCCTTGTAAGTCTGCTAAAATACAAATTGGTCTGCCAAATTTTTCCTCAACGCTTCTTATAATCTGATGTCTTTTCCTTATTTCATCATGTGTTCCATGACTCAAATTCAACCTGAAAACGTCCACCCCTTCTTCAAAAAGTTTTTCCACTATTTGCTCTGAACTAGATGCTGGCCCTAAAGTGGCTACTATCTTAACGTTCCTATTTCTTCTCAATCCTATAGCCACAAAAAACCCTCGAAAAATCTTTACCATCCATAATCAGCCTAAAGGCTCAAGTGGACAGTAGTGAAAATATTTAATAAATTAAAACTTTTTTTCATAGATTGAGACAAAGCTAAAGCATGTGATAAATAAGCACCTTGAAAAGGCGACTGTATTTTAGTTCACGATAATATAAAAGCATAACAAACTTGATTAACTATCCAGAGATCATTAAAGTAACATTACTCATATAAATCGGATAGTTGTAATGGTTGAGAAAAAGAACGAAGTACTGGAGGCAGCTACATTCAGGCGGCTTTTAGATCACTTGTCAAAAAGAGTTGATGTGCAAAACCTGGATTTAATGAATCTGGCTGGATTTTGTCGTAATTGTCTATCACGCTGGTATACTGAGGAAGCACAAAAAATTGGCCTGAAAATGGACAAAGAAAATGCCCAAGAATTAGTCTATGGGATGCCTTACAAAACCTGGAAAGAAAAATACCAAACCAAAAAGTCTGAGAAAGAGATCGCACAGGTAATGAAAATGAATGATGAACCAAATTCAAACTAGCTCTTGTTTTATATTTTTAATGTAGATTTCTCTTAACTTCAAAGTATTGTTTCCAGGCTGACCAGATCCAATTTTACAGTCATCTATTTCCACTACAGGCAAAATAAATGTGGTAGATGAACATATAAAGGCTTCTTTTGAGTTCTTGGCTTCCTCTACTGAGAATGGTCTTTCTTCTATAATATAGCCAGAGCTTTTAGCATATTCAAATATAGTTTCCCTAGTAATGCCCGCCAAAATATCATTTGACAAAGCAGTAGTAATCAATTTTCCATCCCTAGAAAGAATGAAAGTATTATTTGAGCTACCCTCAGAAACAAAACCATCTTTTACAAACCAAGCTTCATCTTTCCCCTGATTCAATGCTTTTTGCTTAACCATAGAAGCATAGAGAAGTTGGGTGCTTTTAATGTCAGATCTACCCCATCGCAAATCAGGGAAAGAAATGACTCTTAATCCTGTATCTAATTTCTGATTATCTATTAAGCTCTTTTCTTGAGTAAAAAGGACTATAGTAGGCTTTACAGTCGTTCTGTCAGGAAAAGCAAAATCACGATCAGCAGCTCCACGGGTAATTTGCAAATAAACTAAACCCTCTTGCACTTCATTGAGCTCAAGAAGTTTTCTGTGAACTTCTAAGAGGTGGTCATTAGACATATCCAGATCTATGCCTATTTCGCCTAAAGATCTCCTCATTCTGCGTGTATGGCCTTCCCAAGAAACTAACTTTTTCTCTATCACTGCAGTAACTTCATAAACTGAATCACTAAATAAAAATCCCCTGTCAAACACGGACACCTTAGCATCCATCTCATCCACGTATGCACCGTCAACAAAAACTGTTCGAGCCATATCCTATCCTTCTAAAACCTAAACTGCACAAAATTTATTATCCTACCACCAAACTACTAGTGGATAACCATTTGGCAAGACTAATATTTGAAGTTAGTATTGATCATTATTTGAAAAAATTTTATCAAGTAACGTTTATGTAAATCAAAAGGATTGTATATTTCATGACTGAAGAAGTAGTTATATTGTCAGGTGCAAGAACTGCCATTGGTAGTTTTGGGGGTTCACTCAAATCTGTTTCTCCAATTGATCTTGGTACATTTGTAGCAAAAGAAGCTATCAAGAATTCTGGGATTGAAAAGGAAAGAATAGAGCATGTAGTTTTTGGTCACGTAATCAATACAGAACCAAAAGACATGTACTTGTCTAGAGTGATCTCATTAAACGCGGGCATTCCGATAAGCGTAGTTTCTATGAATGTAAACCGCCTATGCGGTTCGGGACTTCAAGCATTAGTTTCTGTAATACAATCACTAGCATTAGGAGATGCGGAATTTGGGCTCGCAGGTGGTGCAGAAAACATGAGTAAATCACCCCATATAATTAAATCAAATAGATGGGGGAAAAGGATGGGCGACTCTATGGTCGAAGATATGATGCTAGGAGCATTAAACTGTCCATTTGATACGGGTCACATGGGAATTACTGCAGAAAATGTCGCTAAAGAGTATGACATTTCTCGGCAAATGCAGGATGATTTTTCTTTAGAGAGTCAGGCTAGAGCGGCAAATGCCATTTCAAAGGGTCATTTCTCAAGCCAAATAGTACCAATAGAAATTGGAAAAGATTCCAAGAAAAGCTCCTTTGCATTAGATGAACACCCCAAGGATACAAACAAACAAAATCTTTTATCTCTGAAGCCAGTATTTAAAAAAGATGGGACTGTCACTGCTGGTAACTCTTCCGGTCTCAACGATGGTGCAGCCGCTGTAGTCTTAGGAACTGCAAATGCTTCTAATGCTTTAGGGCTCAAGATTAGAGCCAAAATAAGGGGTTACGCTCATTCTGGCGTTAGACCAGAGGTTATGGGGATTGGGCCTATCATTGCCGTGAAGAAATTACTCAAGAAAACAGGTTTATCCACCCAAGATTTTGACGTTATTGAAAGCAATGAGGCTTTTGCTGCACAAGCCTGTGCAGTCTCACAGGAATTAAATTTCGATCCCAAAATAGTTAATCCAAATGGTGGGGCAATAGCATTGGGCCATCCGATTGGCGCCACAGGAACTATTCTCGTCATAAAAGCCATTCACGAATTAGAAAGATTAGATGGGTCTTTAGGACTAATCACAATGTGCATAGGCGGTGGCCAGGGAATAGCTTTGGCGATTGAACGCCCACAATTTCATTGAGCTTCAGCTAAAGTCCTCCAATAAACTTAACCAATTTATCTTGAAATGATTTTGGTTGTTCAACGTGAGGCCAATGACCAGCCCGATTAATTTCCTCAATAGAGTTTTGCGGAAAATACTTTTTTATTTCTGAGATGCTTTTTCCTGAAATGTAAGAGGATTCTTGCCCTTTAAGGAAAAGTGTTTGGCCTAAGAATTGGTTTTGATATTGTGGAAATGACATTATTAGCCTTATATTTTTTTCAATAGACTGAAGATTCAATTGCCAATCATAATTGCCACTTTCTTTACGAATCATATTTTGTAATAAGAAGCTCCTAATTTTTTTATCTGAAATGTGGTCTGATAGAATTTGGTCAGCTTGACTACGGGAATTTATTTTAGCCAAATCTAATTGCTTCATCCCCCAGATAAAGCCTATAAAATCGGAATGACAATAAGCAACGGGACCAATATCAACCACCGCAAGCTTACCAAAATTGTGAGGATTTATTAAACTAGCACTCATAACTGCTTTCCCCCCCATAGAGTGTCCCACAAGATCCACTTTTTGCCCAAAATAATCAGCTAATTTAATCAAATCTTGACCTAACGATAGGTAATCATGACTTTTAGACCAGAATGATGAACCATGATTTCTGAGGTCAATTGCGACTACATGTCGATTAAGTCTTTCACTTAATACCTTTGCCGTATTAACCCAATTTCTTTTCGATCCAAAAAGACCGTGCGTTAAGAAGACTATATTCTTTTCCTTCACCCCGTTTCCAAGAAATTCTATGTAGCTTAAAGGAGGATAAGACATGGGATTTCCACTCAACCAAGATGAGAGCCATTTGACCCAATTACAATTAAAGAATCTGAGCCTATCAATTTCTACCAAGCTGCTTTGTATATCTTTTCTGCATCTGCTGCAGTGATAGTTTTGGGGTTATTTACTAGCAAACGTTCTTGCTTCATGGCCTCCTTGGCCATTTCTCTACAGGCTTTTTCAGGAATGTTTAGTTCTCGTAATCTTGTAGGCAAGTTCAAATGCTTACTTAAAGTAATGAATTCTTCTGCAAATGATTTCACACGTTGATCTAAATCATCCATATTTTCAAGAACTGGGAAAATAATGCCCGCTAGTTTTCCATAAGCCTCTTTGGTTGCAGGCACGTGCATGTTAAACCTAATCAAGTGCGGTAAAAGTAATGCATTCGATAGCCCATGGGAAACTTTATACTTGCCGCCTAGGGGATAGGCTAATGCGTGCACGCCAGCTACAGGGGAGTTAGCAAAGGATATCCCTGCAAGCATTGATCCGTATAGCATGTTACTTCTAGAAACTCGGTCTGACTTGGGACTTTTTACGGCTGATACTATTGAGTTCCCTAACAAAGCAAGTGCCTCCACTGCCAAATTCTGGGAAAGAAGATTATTGTTTTGATTTTTAGATGTGAATGCTTCAATTGCATGCACCATTGCATCAATACCAGTTGTAGCAGTTATCGTTGGAGGAAGATCCATCGTAAGAGAAGGGTCCAAGATAGCAAGATCCGGAATAATTACTGCGGACGAGACACCTCTTTTCTCTCTATTCTCTACTGTAATAATTGAAACTGGAGTGACCTCTGAACCGGTACCAGCAGTCGTTGGTACCAATATCAAGGGCAGTCGTGGACCTTTCACTTTGTTGACGCCCCATATGCTTTCGATGTTCTCTCCTGAGCCTAGAACCAAAGCAGTCAATTTTGCCACATCCATTGGCGATCCTCCGCCAAATCCTAAAATACCTGTTGCAAGAAATCCCGCACCTGAATCAATAGCCATTTCTAGATTTCTTAAAGTTGGATCTTG
This sequence comes from Paracoccaceae bacterium, assembly GCA_002699695.2. Classification (GTDB taxonomy): domain Bacteria; phylum Pseudomonadota; class Alphaproteobacteria; order Rhodobacterales; family Rhodobacteraceae; genus CACIIZ01. The sequence continues at coordinate 16,954 of PACC02000080.1, forward strand.
TTCTACTTGATTAAAGATCCTTACTTCTGTTCCTCTATTAATCAAATTATCTACTAACGGCTTGTACAAACCAATCTTTGACAATCCTGGATCAGAAATAATCAACAACCTAGGCCCCAGTATCTTTATTATTTCTTCAGAATGAGCCAAGACACTATCCCAGCCAAATCGAAGCCCCTTTACTGTGTTGAAAACAAAATTACCTACGTCTCTATCATCCATATTGTATAGATTTTCTCTTGATCCAAATAATTAACAGTTATCATAGCTTCATTCACTGAGTTTTTGCAAACTGTAATATAAAATGGGACCTCATAATAAGTATTGATTCTAAATTTTAGTTGCTACCCTTAAAAAAATTAGTTACCTCAATCACTAAATATAGGAGACTTTAACCGATGAATCATAAACCGAAAAAAGTGGTTCTAGCATATTCAGGAGGTCTTGATACTTCCATCATATTAAAATGGCTTCAAGTTAATTATAATGCTGAGGTTATAACTTTTACTGCTGATCTTGGTCAAAATGAAGAATTAGAACCTGCCAAAAATAAAGCCATAATGCTGGGAGTAGATCCAAAAAATGTTTTTGTTGAAGACTTGCGAGAAGAATTTGTAGAGGAATTCGTCTTTCCTATGTTTAGGGCAAATACACAATACGAAGGCCACTATCTTTTGGGAACAGCTATTGCAAGACCTTTAATAGCTAAAAGACTTATTGAAATAGCAGATTTTGTGGGCGCTGATGCCGTAGCACACGGTGCTACTGGAAAAGGAAATGACCAAGTTCGGTTCGAATTATCATGCTACGCCTTAAACCCTGATATCAACATCATCAGTCCCTGGAGAGAATGGGATTTAACCAGTAGGACTAAACTTTTAGAATTTGCTGAAAATCACCAAATTCCAATATCTAGAGACAAAAGAGGTGAAGCTCCTTTTTCCGTTGATGCAAATCTATTGCATACCTCTTCGGAAGGAAAGATCTTGGAAGATCCGAGTGAAATCGCTCCAGAATACGTTTACCAAAGAACAGTCTCTCCAGAGGACGCTCCGGATCAATCCGAACTTGTAAAAATTGATTTCAACTTAGGTAATATGATTTCCATAAATGGTATAGTCAAAAAGAAACACGAATTATTAGAAGAACTAAACCGCCTTGGAAGCAAGCATGGTATTGGTCGGTTAGATTTGGTGGAAGGAAGATTCATTGGCATGAAATCTAGAGGGGTTTATGAAACTCCTGGTGGAACAATTTTGCTTGAAGCGCATAGGGCCATTGAAAGCATAACTCTTGATCAAGGCGCATCCCACCTGAAGGATGAATTAATGCCGAAATATGCAGAATTAATTTATAATGGTCTGTGGTATTCCCCAGAAAGAGAGATGTTACAGGCTTTAATTGACCAAAGCCAAAATTATGTGGAGGGCACGGCAACACTTAAGTTGTATAAAGGTAACGTACAGACCATAGCCAGAAATTCTAGATCAAGCTTATATTCTGAAAAACATGTGACCTTTGAGGAAGATGATGGTGTTTACAACCAAGAAGATGCCACTGGTTTCATTAAACTTAATGCCCTAAGATTGAAGATGTTAGCGAGACGCAAACTAAAAGCTAACTAGACCAACGCTACCCGAAAAAGAATACCACTAATAAAAATTATTGGATATAATTACTCTTACGGCAAATATTACAAATAATAATAAAGCAGGAGCAAGATCAAACCCAATAGTATTGGGTAAAAAAGACCTAACTCTTGAGTAAATCGGTTCCATGATATTTCTAATAGAAATCCAAAGCTGTGATACTATTTGATTTCTTTTATCTAGGACGCCAAACTGGATTAAAAACGATAAGATTACATCAAAGATGATCAAAAATGAAAAGATGTTTAATATTGCAGAAAGAATTTGAAAAAGAGATGTCATTTTAAAAATACAATTTACATATGAATGATCTTAACAATACAATACACCAAAATGCCTAAAAGTTTCAACATGACAAAAATAGCCCCTAAAAAATAGAGTATACTGTCTTAGTAGCATGCCCTTATCTCTGATCCGACCGTATGAACCATCCTATCTAAAAATGCAAAATCATGCAAATTTGAGAATCTTCCTACTCAGTATAATATTTTCGATTTTTTTTCCTATTGTTTCATACCCTGAAGCATTTGATTCATGGAGCTTGGAACCATTTGGGTATCAAATTTTATATGAAAAAGCTTCTGATTTTGGTGGTTTTTCTGGAATTTCAGTTTCCTCTAATGGAAAGAAATTTGTGGCGATCAGTGACAGAGCTAATTATTTCAATGGTGAAATGATTAGAAATGGCAAAGGAAAATTGATAAATGTTAGGATTCTAGATCATGGGAAAATCCTTAACAGTAAAGGTAAAGAGCTATCCGGTAAAAACACCGATAGTGAATCAATTGTAAGATCTCCTGAAGATGGATATTATGTGTCCTTTGAATCTAATAATAGAATAATGTTTCATGAGAACTTAAAGTCCCCAGGACAATTCTTACCCAAACACCCTGACTTCAGGAGATTAATGTTTAATGATGGGATTGAAGCACTTGCAGTAAATAATTCTGGCGAACTTTACGCTATTCCTGAATTACCCCCTAAAGGACATAGGGATCATCCTATTTATAAATTGAAAGAAGACAAATGGATAGTAATTAACAATATTAAAATAAATGAAGGGTTTAAAATAACTGATGCAGAATTCATTGATGACAAAAACTTAATATTACTTGAAAGAAAATTCACCTTCTTAGATGGTTTTCAAACGCGCATAAAAAGAATACTCTTTGAGAAGGATGAAATCAAAAGTATACAGGTTTTATTGGAAAGTGAGCCCTGGAAATTTTCTAACCTGGAAGGCCTCTCCAAATGGAAAGATGAATATGGAAATACCTATCTCACAGTGATATCAGATAATCAATTTTCACCATTACTAAAAACTGAAATTAGAGAATTCTTGTTAGTTAGGTGAAAGAAAGAAATATAGTTTATGAGGAAAGACAAAAATGATCGATATTACATTAGAGAAAACGATCAATACAGCATGGGAAACCAAAGAAAATATATCAGCTAAAACTACTGGACCTGTGAGAGAAGCCATCTTGCACACCTTAGATCTCTTAGGAAAAGGTAAGCTACGCGTGGCAGAACCAAATGGGAATGGGGATTGGAAAGTTAATCAGTGGGCAAAAAAAGCCGTGCTATTAAGTTTTCGTCTAAATGATATGAATATGCAGGCTGGAGGACCACAAGGTGCATCATGGTGGGATAAAGTTGACAGCAAGTTTTTGGGCTGGTCCAAAGAAAATTGGGAGAATGCTGGGTTTAGAGCGGTTCCAAACTGTATTGTTCGTAAATCTGCATATATTGCTCCAGGAGTAGTACTCATGCCAAGTTTTGTAAATCTTGGAGCTTATGTTGATGCTGGCGCGATGGTAGACACGTGGGCAACAGTCGGCTCTTGTGCACAAATAGGTAAAAATGTCCACTTATCTGGAGGAGTTGGGATTGGCGGTGTCTTAGAACCAATGCAAGCAACACCAACTATTATAGAAGATGATTGTTTCATAGGAGCAAGATCTGAAGTTGTAGAAGGTTGTATAGTTAGAAAAGGAGCTGTACTAGGAATGGGCGTTTTCATTGGAAAATCAACAAAGATTGTTGATAGAGATACCAATGAAATTCTATTTGGTGAGGTTCCGCCTTACTCTGTAGTTGTAGCCGGATCTTTACCTTCCAACAAAGGCGGTCCAAACCTTTATTGCGCTGTAATTGTCAAACGAGTTGATGCAAAAACAAGATCAAAGACATCGATTAATGAGTTGCTTAGGGATTAGCATGATTGTGAGGAAGGGATGATAGACGTTGTTGAACTAACAGCAAAGCTTATTCAATGCCCAACTGTGACTCCAAGAGAAGCGGGCGCTCTAAAACTTATAGGAAAGCTATTTGAGAATACCGATTTTAAAATCCACAGTATCGATAGAGGTGGCATATCAAACCTTTTCTTGAGGTGGGGGGAAAAGAACCTACCTACTCTTGGATTTTCTGGTCACATAGATGTAGTGCCCCCTGGAAATCTTGCCAAATGGGAGTACGAACCATTTTCTGGAAAAATTGTAGGAAATGTTCTCTTTGGTAGGGGGGCAGTGGATATGAAATCAGCAGTTGCGGCCTTTTGTCTAGCAGCAATCAAATATTCAAAAAAGTCACAACCTGATTTTTCAATTGCCTTAATGATTACAGGAGACGAAGAAGGAGAAGCAAAAGATGGAACGCAGGCCATTCTGGATTGGATGACTGATAATGATCAACGTATCGACCATTGCATTGTTGGTGAACCAACCTGCCCAAAAACTTTTGGTGAAGTAATGAAAATTGGAAGAAAAGGATCGATGACCTGTACCTTTAAAATTACTGGAAAACAAGGTCACTCGGCTTACCCGCATCTTGCAATAAACCCAATTAATGCTGCTATGGAATTACTAAACCATTTAATTAGAACTGAGCTTGATAATGGTTCAAAATTCTTCGAACCATCAACTCTGGTAATAACCTCTATATCTGCCAACAATAATACAAATAACGTAATTCCCTCAGAAGTAACAACCTCCATCAACATTAGATTTAATGATAATCATACTAGCGATCAGCTAACTCAAAAAATTAAGAAATTAAGCCAAGAAATTAGTAATAAAACAAAAACGCATGTTGATTTAGATTTTAGGGTTTCGGGTGAACCCTTTTATACAGAGCCAACTAATCTTGCTAAATTAGTAAAACAAAGTGTAAAAAAAATTACTGGCGTTGAGCCTGCATTTTCTACCTCTGGGGGAACTTCAGACGCTCGATTTATATACAAAAAGTGTCCCGTAGTCGAATTTGGCCTCGTTGGAGAAAAAATGCACTCAATTAATGAATCAGTGGAAATATCACAAATATTTGAACTGGAAGAAATTTATTTGGATCTTATTAATGAACACGCTCGTCACTTCAAGAATTCATTTTAGAATATGAGGAAATTGACATGATCGGAAAATTAAATCATGTAGCTATAGCCGTACCAGATATTACTGAAGCAAGTAAGAATTATAGGAATGTGTTCGGCGCCAAAGTTAGTGAACAAATCGATCAACCTGAGCATGGAGTCAAAATCGTATTCATAGAACTACCAAACGCCCAAATTGAACTTATTTCTCCACTTAATAAAAACAGCCCCATTAGTAAATTCCTCAAAAAAAATCCAAATGGAGGAATACATCACCTTTGCTATGAAGTTGAAAACATTGATTTAGCGATTGAAAAACTTTCTGAGAAGGACTTTCTGCCACTCGGACCCAGAAAACCGAAATTGGGGGCGCATGGTAAGCCGGTTATTTTTCTACACCCTTCTCAATGCAATGGTACACTGATTGAATTGCAACAAGAATGATTGGTGAGGGAAAATGACTATCACAGCTTCAATAGTGCTCTTTACAATTCTTTGGTTTATACTGCTTTTTATTGCCTTACCTCTGAAAATAAAAACACAACAAGAAACTGGAAAAAAGATTTTTGGCACCCCATCTTCAGCTCCAGAAAACCCCCAAATAAAAATAAAATTTTTTTGGGTCACAATCCTAGCTTTTTGCCTATGGCTCATAGTTATGGTCCTAATTTACTTGATTTTTCTGAATTGAGAGAAAAACCTTTTACAAAATCTACCAAATAATTGTTTGTGCTCATTGGAAAAATCTTATTCTTGCTAAAACCAGGTAATTTTATCTTCAGCCTTGGGCCTTGGTCTATCAGTAGGATTTTCACCATAATCGCCAACGTATATAAATCCTGCTACAAACTCAGTTTCTACTAGATCAAATGCTTCTTCTCCAAACTTCCTATCGTGAGCCATCCAGCCAGTTAACCAGTTAGCTCCCCAGCCACACACGAGAAAGTTATTCAAAATGTTTAAGCATAAGGCCCCGGCTGATAGAATTTGCTCTATCTCTGGAATCTTTGGGCTTTCTTTTGGGGAGCAAATTACAGCTATAATCAATGGTGTATTTAAGACATTTCTCTTGTTTTTTTCCAATTTACCAGAATCTATAGCTATTTCCCTTCCTCGCCTATCAATAATATCGATGAATTTATATTTTGATTTCTCAGAAATCAAAATAGCCCTCCACGGTTCAAGCTTACCATGATCTGGCACCCGTAAAGCAGATTGAATTATTTTGGCAGTATCTTCTAATCCCGGACCAGGCCCTTTCAAGCCCTTGACGGATACGGATCTTCTATTAGCAAAAAATTTTCTAGCACTCTCATTTATCTTCATTCCTCAAGATCCGCCCACTTTATTCACGTCTTCCTCAATAATTCTGATACCTAATTCATGAATTTGTGCCTTCGTAAGGAGGGAAGGAGCATTCATCATTAAATCTTCACCTTTTTGATTCATTGGAAACATGATGACCTCCCGAATATTTTCTTCATCAGCCAAAAGCATTAACATTCTATCTATTCCTAAAGCACAACCCCCGTGAGGCGGGGGAGCAAACTTCAATCCCTGAATCATTCCAGAAAAACGTGAGCTAACCTCGGCATTAGAATAACCTGCAAGCTCAAATGCTTTAAACATGGTATCTATTTCGTGATTTCTAATGGCACCAGATAATAGCTCATAACCATTGCAAGCAAGATCATATTGATAGCCAAGTACTTCGAGCGGGTTACCATTAAGAGCAGGGAGTCCTCCCTGTGGCATCGAAAATGGATTATGAGAAAAATCAATTTTGTCATTTTCAGTATCTTTCTCATACATTGGAAAATCTATTATCCAAGCAAAAGCAAAAACACCTTCATCAATTAATTTTAATTGTGCCCCTATTTGATTCCTAGCTTTTGCTGAAAATGCTTCAAAATTCTTGGGCTCTCCCCCTAAAAAAAATGCTGCATCGCCAACTTTTAGACCTAAACTTTCTCTTATCATTTCAGATTTTTCAAAACCAATATTCTTTGCCAATGGTCCTGCAGCATCTATATCCCCATCCGCTTCCCTCCAGAAGATATATCCCATACCAGGTAGGCCTTCTTTCTGCGCAAAATTGTTCATTCTATCACAAAAATTTCTGCTTCCTCCACCTGGAGCTGGTATTGCCCTTATTTCAGATCCTTCATTTTTAAGAATGTTGGAAAATACGGCAAAGCCAGCATCTTTAAAATACTCACAGACCTTTTTCATCTTAATTGGATTTCTTAAATCAGGCTTATCGGTGCCATACCACAGCATAGAATCTTTATAGGTAATTCTTGGCCAATGACTTTCCACTTTCTTTTGACTGTACTCCTTAAAAATTCGCTCTATTACAGGTTTTACAGTATCGAAAACATCATCCTGGTTAACAAAACTCATCTCAATATCTAATTGATAGAAATCAGTTGGTGACCTATCTGATCTAGGATCCTCGTCGCGAAAACACGGCGCAATTTGAAAGTATTTGTCGAATCCTCCCATCATGATGAGTTGCTTAAATTGTTGGGGCGCTTGAGGTAAAGCGTAAAATTTTCCTCTGTTCAATCTGCTTGGAACTAAGAAATCTCTTGCGCCCTCTGGAGATGAGGCAGTCAAAATAGGTGTCTGAAATTCATTGAAGCCAATTTCCCACATTTCCTTCCTGATCGAAGCTATGACATTTGCCCTCAACATCATATTTTTGTGGAGACCTTCTCGTCTTAAATCAAGAAACCGGTACCTGAGTCTAGTTTCCTCGGGGTATTCCAGTTCGCCAAAAACTGGCAAAGGAAGATCCTCAGCAGTTGAAATGATCTCTGTATTATCTATAAAAACTTCAATATAGCCAGTTTGTAAATTCTTGTTGATCAGCTCTGGTTCACGTGCCTTTACTCTACCTTTAACTTGGATGCACCATTCTGATCTATAAGTTTCAGCAGTACCAAAATCATTGCTATCAGGGTCTATGACTACCTGAGTTATTCCATAATGGTCTCGCAAATCAATAAATAATACTCCCCCATGGTCTCGGACTCTGTGAATCCACCCAGATAATGTAACCTGCTGATCAACATGATCCAAGTTTAACTCCGCGCAATTATGAGTTCGATATACTTTCATTTAAACCTCTAAGGTATTATTTTGAATTTACCCTTGGAATAATCGAAAGAAAGTAAAGCGTAAAGTGTAAATGTGTTAACTGCGACCAATTTAGCTTACAAGAAAACCTATGAGAGAAATATTTGTCTTGCGTAAATCATTAGTTACTGACACAACAAATTTTAAAATAATTACCTGAAATAACCAATGCCCAAAAGAAAAGATATCTCTTCAATAATGATCATAGGTGCTGGCCCGATTATTATTGGTCAAGCTTGTGAATTTGATTATTCGGGGACCCAAGCCTGTAAAGCTTTAAAGGAAGAAGGTTATCGCGTAATCTTAGTAAACTCCAATCCTGCAACTATTATGACGGATCCTGAAATTGCAGACTCTACATATGTAGAGCCAATCAATGTTCAAACTTTGGAAGCAATCATAAGAAAAGAAAAGCCAGATGCACTGCTCCCCACTATGGGTGGACAAACTGGATTAAATGCTGCCATTTCTCTAGAAGAATCTGGCATTTTAGCGAAAGAAAAAGTCGAATTGATTGGCGCAAAAAAGGAAGCAATAGAAAAGGCTGAAGATAGAAGAAAATTTCGCGATGCAATGGACGATCTTCAGATTGAAAGTCCTAAGTCGAACGTAGTCGAAAATATGGAAGATGCGAGTAATGCACTTGAGGCAATAGGACTCCCAGCAGTTATTCGCCCAGCTTTCACTCTAGGCGGGGCAGGTGGTGGCATTGCCTACAATGAAAAAGAATATTTTGAGATATGTCGCAATGGTCTTGACCTATCCCCTGTTAACCAAATTCTAATTGATGAAAGTCTTTTGGGTTGGAAAGAGTTCGAATTAGAAGTTGTTAGAGATAAAATGGATAATGCGATAGTCGTATGTTCTATAGAAAATGTGGACCCAATGGGAGTACATACTGGTGACAGCATTACAGTAGCACCAGCTATGACCCTAACGGATAAAGAATACCAATTGATGCGAACTAATTCAATTCGAATTCTTAGGAAAATAGGAGTAGAGACTGGTGGATCAAATGTCCAGTGGGCCATTAACCCAGAAGATGGAAGAATGGTTGTAATTGAAATGAATCCGCGGGTTTCCCGATCATCTGCTCTTGCTTCCAAAGCCACCGGCTTTCCCATTGCAAAGGTGGCGACCAAACTAGCAGTAGGTTTTACATTGGACGAACTAATAAATGACATCACAAAAACTACTCCAGCTAGCTTTGAACCAACTATCGATTATGTAGTTGTCAAAATTCCCCGATTCACTTTTGAGAAATTTTCTGGGTCTAGCAACGAACTAAATAGTACTATGAAATCTGTAGGCGAAGTGATGGCTATTGGGAGATCTTTTCATGAAAGTTTGCAAAAAGCTTTGGCATCCCTAGAAACTGGTCTTACAGGACTAAACGAGATTGAACTTCCCAGTACTAAAGAAGAAATTATATCTGTCTTATCAAAACAAAATTCCAATAGATTAAGGCAAATAGTTCAAGCTATGCGCTCAGGAATAGATAGTAAAACTATTAACCAAATTACAAGAGTTGATTCTTGGTTTCTTGAAAGATTGGAAGAGATAATTGCTGCAGAACAACATCTAAAAGAAAATTCCTTACCCACCCAAGCAGATGAGTTGCAAACAGTAAAATCAATGGGTTTCACTGATGCAAGATTAGGTGAATTGACTTCCCTGTCAGAAGATACCATACGGCAAAAAAGATGGCAAATAGGTGTCAGACCTTCTTTTAAGAGAGTAGACACCTGTGCTGGAGAATTCCCATCAAAAACTCCATACATGTATTCTACCTATGAGGCTCTATTACCAAAAAGTATAGATTGTGAGTCAAGTCCCAACGATACTGAAAAAATTATAATCATTGGTAGTGGGCCTAATAGAATTGGACAAGGAATAGAGTTTGACTACTGCTGCTGCCATGCCAGTTTTGCCCTATCCAATAGTGGTATCGAAACTATTATGATTAACTGTAATCCTGAAACGGTATCTACAGATTATGATACCTCAGATAGACTTTATTTTGAGCCTCTCACTGTAGAACATGTTCTTGAGGTAGTTGAGGTAGAAAAATCAAATGGAAATCTAAAGGGTGTGATAATTCAATTAGGAGGACAAACCCCACTAAATCTAACGAAAGCACTTTCATATCATGATATCCAAATCCTCGGTACTAGTCCAAGTTCGATTGATCTTTCAGAAGATCGTGAAAAATTTCAAGATCTCTTAAATAGGTTGAATCTAAAACAACCAAAGAATGGAGTAGCAAGGTCTGAAAAGGAAGCCATCAGTAAAGCTAAGACGATTGGATATCCAGTAGTAATTAGACCTTCCTATGTAATAGGAGGCAGAGCTATGGAGGTGGTCTTAAATCCTGCACATCTAATGCGTTATATAAAAGAAGCGGTGCAAGTGAGTGGGAATAACCCTGTACTAATTGATAATTTTATAGAAGGAGCCATTGAAATAGATGTAGATGCCATATCTGATGGCAAAAAAGTTACAGTTGTCGGCGTCATGCAACATGTTGAAGAAGCCGGAATACACTCAGGAGATAGTGCCTGTTCTCTTCCTCCGTATTCCTTGTCAAAGGAAATAATAACTGAAATAAAAAGCCAAACTAAAATGTTAGCAATTGAACTCAAAGTAGTGGGCCTAATGAACGTGCAGTTTGCCGTCAAGGGAAATAGCATTTTTGTTTTGGAGGTTAATCCAAGGGCTTCAAGAACACTTCCCTTTGTATCAAAAGCTATTGGTGTACCAATCCCTGGACTAGCTGCCTTATTAATGGCTGGAATTACTAAAAATAATTTGAAAGAGCCTAAATTGAACTTCTACGCTGTAAAAGAAGTTGTTTTACCGTTTGATCGATTTCCAGGAGTTGATATCCTTCTAGGACCAGAGATGCGTTCCACTGGTGAAGTTATGGGGATCGATAAATCATTTGAACAAGCCTTCTTAAAAGCCCAATTAGCTACTGGAGTTAAATTACCGCAAAGAGGAACTGCTTTTGTATCTGTAAAAAATCAGGACAAGAATAAAAAACTGGTAGAGGCATGTCTTGCACTTGACGAATTAGGTATAGAAATCATTGCAACCAAAGGAACCGCAATCTATCTCAAACAGAATAATATAAGTGTAACCGAAGTAAAAAAAGCCTACGAAGGCCGGCCAAACATAATAGACTTTTTAAATGATAATAAGATAGATATTGTCTTTAACACAACTGCAGGGCTTCAATCCATCATAGACAGTCAAGAAATAAGAACTATTTCAGTGGCAAAAAGACTTCCATATTTTACTTCTGCCACTGGATCTTGGGCTGCAGCACATGCTATGAAAAGCACTCCGGAATCAGAGATCAGCATTATTTCACTCCAGGAACTGAAAACTATCAGAGAAGTATAGGAAGTATAGAAAAAGAAAATTAGTATCGAATGGCAAAGTTATATTTTAATTATTCTACCATGAATGCGGGCAAATCGACAGCCCTACTCCAAGCAGCATACAATTATCGCGAACGCGGAATGACTCCTCACTTGATAACAGCAAAACTTGATAATAGAGCAGGAGAGTCCAAAATAGTTAGCCGCATTGGAATAGAAGAAAAGGCTTCGGTTTTTGAACCTGAAGACAATATTTATGAGAAGGTAAAATATGCTTCTAAAGAAGTTAAAATAGATTGTGTACTTCTAGATGAAGCACAATTTTTATCAAAATCTCAAGTCTGGCAGCTTGCAAGTATTGTGGATAAACTAAAGATACCAGTCCTCAGCTATGGCCTACGTGTAGATTTCAGAGGAGAGCTTTTTCCTGGATCCTTAACCCTACTATCAATTGCAGACGAGATAAAAGAAATAAAAACGATTTGTCATTGCGGGAAAAAAGCCACAATGGTTGTTCGTACAAACTCCTCTGGACAAATAGTTGATCAAGGTGATCAGATCCAAATTGGTGGAAACGAAACGTACATATCCCTATGCCGCTTCCATTGGTGTGAAGAAATGTCTAAAGCTTAGTGAACCCGACCTCCCAAAAGTGCCTCCGACCCTGGTTCTACCAAAATGATACCATCCCCTTCTTTGCCAGGGACACCTAGTACTAAGACTTCTGATACAAACTTACCTATTTGCTTAGGAGCAAAATTTATTACCGCCAGTATTTGTCGACCAACCAACATTTCTGGTGAATAGTGCTTAGTGATCTGAGCTGAAGACTTTCGCTCGCCCAGGTCAGGCCCAAAATTGATCCAAAGTTTGAAAGCCGGCTTTCTGGCTTCAGGGTAAGGCTCAACCCTAACTACTTTTCCAACCCGAATGTCCACTTTCATAAAGGTATCAAAATTTATAAGAGCCAAATTATTTTCCTCCACTACTAATTTTTCTACCCGCTAGTTCTCGACTTCTATTATAAGCTGCATTGACAGCCTTCTTAATAATCGGTTTCCATCCACCCTGTCTATCCATTAAAACTTCCAAAGCTGCTTGAGTTGTACCAGCAGGGCTAGTCACATTTTCCCTTAACCTACGGGGAGTTAATGTACTTGATTTCGCTAGGACACCTGCACCAACAACGGTCTGTATCACAAGTTTCTTTGAAATTTTAGTAGAAAGTCCTAACTCTTCAGCCATTTCAATTAAATTTTCAATGAAGTTAAAAACATACGCGGGGCCTGAACCTGAAATGGCAGTCACTACATCAATTTCACTCTCTTTATCAAGTAAAACAACTTCACCTAATGGGGTAAACAAATTTTTTGCCCACTCAATTTCCGATTCACTTGCAGATTTATCTGCCACTATGGCTGAAACTCCGTGATTCACTGAAACTGGGGTATTAGGCATTACTCGTATGATGGGCTGCTTTTCTTCAAAATATGACTGAAAGAAATTGAAATCCCTACCAGCAACAACAGAAATTATGAGTGTTTTCTTGCAAATTTTTGAACGGTTTTCTTCTAAGACTTCCGCCAGCTTTTGTGGTTTAACTGCAAAAACGCATATGTCAATTTGCCTTGGAAATTTTCTAGGATTCAATTCTACCAAGCCCTTTTCAAAAAGGGATTTTAACCAATCTGAAGGACTGGGCTCCAATACCAATACTGAAATCTTATCAATCTGAGTTTGCACCCAACTCTTCAACATAGCCTCACCCATGTTGCCCGCACCTATTATCAATAGGGTCTTTCTACATTTTAAAGAAGACATGTGTGTATCCTTTTTGGAATTTCTACATCAAGAAAAATACTGCAAGATCTCAGATAAAACCAGATACATGATTGCCCGCAAGTTTTATAGCCATATCGGGATTTTCTTTACCCCAAGATATCAATTGGAATACAGGATATAAATCATCCATAATATTTGTAATCGAGGAAATTATGTCCTTTGATCGCAGAGCATTTATTTCTAGGGCATCTGATCCCTTAAATTTGCTGTGAAAAATGATAACTTTTTGTTCATCACAATAGGTGAAAAAACCTTCCCCACATTTTTCATTGGCTAAATTCAGCGTTCTGTATAGCGAATTGCTTCTTTTCTTAGGCAATCTTAAATCGTATTCACAAGTTATTCTCAATTGCTGATCTGATTCTGTCCAGTGGAAACAATACAAATATTGCCTCCAAATACCTTCAGCATAAAACGCCGTACTATCGCTTGCATCCCCTACGACTTCCCAATCGTTTTTCTTCGCAAACAATTTAAAGAAAGACACTGGATTTGCACTAAAATAATCTTCCAAATCCTGGTAAATATCCATTTTACTAGTCGCCCCTAAATCATTTTCTTGTTCATAAACACAATTTCTTGTTGTTTAATCAAACTTTATCACAAAATATAGATATGTTAAGGATTAAAATATGTGCTAAACAGTCTTGCCAAGAAAATCCTAGCTCTCAGGGCTATCATTTATGACGATTTATTAGTTCTGGCAGATTTTTTGAGATTATTATTAACAACTTTTGCTCTTGGTTGCTTTTCAAATTTTTCTAAATTCTTCTTTAACTCAGAAATTTCATTCATCGCTTTTGAAAGCATTAATTGGGATGCATCAAATTCTTCTCGGGTAACCAATCCTCGATCCACCAAATATCTATCTAAAAGGCTTTTGAAAGCATTATCTATCTCACCGCTCGCATTTTGCGCCAATCCTAATGCATTAGTTACTAAGCGCACCAAATCATCAAGAACCTGATTTCTACTTTGCATTTTCTATCCCAAGAATTTATTCTAGAGTGTCTTAACACGAAAGCTCTTTTAAAAAAAGAGCTTACCCACGAAGACATGTAGTAATAAAATCTTAAAACACAAGCGATCGGATTTTAAATGTATGCTAGATTTCCTGACTTCTTAACACCCTATTTGTTTTCTTTTGAATTTTTAGGCTTCCATTTTGCCTTAACCTGGTATGCTTTATCATATATTGTTGGAATCATTTGCGCTTGGTATCTTTTAGTCTTAATAACCAAAAAGCACCGCCTCTGGGCTAATGACGAAAGCCCCTTCACCCCTCAAAATGTCGAAGACCTAATGACATACCTTATTTTGGGAATCATTCTTGGAGGAAGATTAGGTTATGTGATTTTTTACAATCCACATTTCTACTTTAACCACCCTATTAAAGTTTTGTATCTTTGGGAGGGTGGAATGTCTTTTCATGGTGGTTTCCTTGGGGTAGTTCTTGGGGCGTTATATTTTGCCTTAAAGAACAAAAAGCCACTTTTAGCTATGGGCGATATTATTGCTGTAAGCACCCCACCAGGCCTGTTTTTAGGTCGCCTAGCAAATTTTATTAATCAAGAATTGTGGGGAAGGCCTACGAATTCAGTTCTGGGAATAGAATTTACAAAGCCTCCTGCAAGCATTTGTCCCGAATCCTGGATATATGACATTTGCACAAGACATCCGTCACAATTATATGAGGCTAGTTTGGAAGGCCTTATACTTGGAACTTCATTATTGCTACTCGTCTTTTTATTTAATGCCTTAAAATCACCGGGAAGAACAATGGGCTTATTTTTCTTTGGATACGGTGCTGCTAGAATTCTTGTAGAGTTATTTAGGGAAGCAGATTTGCAATATGTATCTATAGAAAATCCATTAGGTTATATTATTTTCCTACCGGGCGGCACTGGGTTGTCAATGGGGCAAAGCCTGTCCCTTCCTATGGTAATAGTAGGGCTAGTCTTCTTCGTATTGTCCTTCAGAAAAGTTCGAACTAATGACTCATGAATGACCGAGATCATAAAATAGTAAAGATACTTAAAAAAAATATCCTTCGGCATGGCGCTTTAAGCCTTGCCGATTATATGCACATTTGTTTAACCCATCCCATACATGGCTATTACATTAAAAATGAGCCTATCGGGACCAAAGGCGATTTCACCACTAGTCCTGAAATATCCCAAATGTTTGGCGAGTTGATTGGCTTGTGGATAGTCCAAGTATGGATGGACCATCAAAAACCAGAAAAATTTTCTCTTGTTGAATTAGGGCCAGGAAAGGGAACCCTAATGGCTGACATACTAAGAGCTACTAGAATGATAACTGACTTCCATAATTCATTAGAATTGATTTTAATTGAAATTTCGCCCTCCCTCAAAAGCATACAAAAAAGAACTCTAAAAGGTTTCCCAGCACAATGGAAAACCGAAATAAAAGCTTTACCTAACCAGCCAACCATCATTATAGCTAACGAGTTCTTTGATGCTTTACCCATTAATCAGTTCCAAAGGAAATCTGATAAGTGGATGGAAGTCATGGTTAACTTAAAAGGTTTAAGTGGATCATATTCAAATGAGTTTTGTTTTGAACTGATGAATCCCAGTACAGCCAGTTCAGAAATATTAATTAATTTTGAAAATGAAGTCCCTGAAGAAGGATGCATGATCGAGATTTCAAAAACTATGCAGAACATTGTTTACTGTCTATCTAAACATATTCATCAGAATTCTGGTGCAGCTTTAATTATAGATTACGGCAAAGAAGGTAATGTTGGGAACACTTTGCAGGCAGTTCACAAACACAGGTATTCTAACCCTCTAAGTTCTCCTGGCCAACAAGATCTTACTAGTTTTGTTGATTTCAAGGCGATTAGAACGTATGCCGAAGAATCTGGCCTAATAGCCTCCCACTTAACTAACCAAGGAGATTTCTTAAAAAATTTGGGCATAGAGCAACGAGCTGAGATTTTGTCCAAGGGTCTCAGCGGAAATGATCTTGTCTTACATCAAACAGCTCTTGATAGATTGATTAATAAAAATTTAATGGGAGATTTATTTAAGGTCCTCGGGATCAGGAGTGCAAAATCTCCCCCATTGATAGGATTAGAGACTTAATGCCATATAATCTAAAATCCCAATTAATTAAAGAATTTTCTCATGGTTTTTTTCTCCGTCGAGGAGGTTCATCAGAAGGTGAATTTGAAAGTTTGAATTGTGATCTGAAATCCTCAGATCATGAATCCAAAGTTTTGGAGAATAGGGCTTTAGTAGCCAAGACCCTGGAAATTGAGTCAAGAAATCTGATTACTCTAAAACAGGTTCACTCTTCAAAAGTGATAAATATTGAAAGGCCAGTACCTTCCAATAGTATTGAAGGCGATGCAATGGTAACTTCAAAAGAAGGAATTTGCCTTGGCATATTGACAGCCGACTGTGCACCCATCCTGCTCGCTGAAAATAAAAACCGCATTGTTGGGATCATTCATGCTGGATGGAGGGGAGCGCTTGATTCGGTTTTGGAAAATACAGTGAGAGCAATGACTGAACTTGGAGCTGAGAAGGAACAAATAGCTGCTGTTATAGGTCCCTGCATTCAGAGAGAAAATTATGAAGTAGGTCCGGAATTTCTGGATCGTTTCTTGAGTAAGGATCCTAAATATCGGAAACACTTCACTATAGATAATAACATGCAAATATGGTTTGACCTACCTGCTCTAATCTTGGAAAGACTAACAGTAATTGGAATAAAAACGACAGAAAACCTGGCAAAATGTACATTTGCTTTAAGTAACGATTTTTTTTCCCACCGCCGTAATCAAAAAAATAACTTGGGCGATTGTGGGAGAATGATTTCTACAATAAAAATATAAATGAAAATAGATATGATTCTTCTCAAAAATTGTCTAAAGCTAAAATTGATCAGAAAGAAAAAAAATGAAAAATACTAATATGCTTATAATTGGTTCTGGTCCAGCTGGTTATACTGCTGCAGTCTATGGAGCCCGAGCTATGTTGGATCCTATCTTAATTCAAGGCATTCAACCTGGCGGCCAACTGACAATAACTACGGAAGTAGAAAACTGGCCAGGCATTAAAGAAATTCAGGGACCTGATCTGATGAAAAATCTTGAAGATCATGCAAAAGCAGCTGGAGCAAAAATAGAGCATGATGTGATTCGGAAACTTGATCTCGATAAATTTCCATTTGTCGCATATGGCGAGAGTGATACTCAGTATGAGGCAAAGTCAGTAGTATTAGCAACCGGAGCTCAAGCAAAATGGCTAGGTTTAGATTCAGAGAATAAATATAAAGGTTTTGGAGTTTCAGCCTGTGCCACTTGTGACGGATTTTTTTTCCGTGGGCAAATTATAGTAGTAATTGGTGGTGGCAATACTGCCGTAGAAGAAGCATTATTCTTGACCAACTTTGCAACAAAGGTAATTCTAATTCACAGAAGAGAAAGTCTTAGAGCTGAAAAAATTTTGCAAGACAGACTCTTCAAGAATCCAAAAATTGAAGTTAAATGGAATTCAAAAGTAAGAGACATCATTGGAACTGAAAACCCTTTAGGTGTTGAGGGAATAGTGATAGAAGACGTCAATACGCAAAAGCTGGAAAACCTTTCATGTAAGGGCGTATTTGTAGCAATTGGCCATTCTCCTTCCAATGAACTAGTGAAAGATCAATTAGAAACCCACCAAGGAGGTTATGTTGTGACGCAAAGTAATTCGACACAAACCTCTATCCCAGGAGTATTTGCTGCTGGGGACATAGCAGATTTTAAGTATAGGCAAGCTGTTACTGCTGCTGGCATGGGATGTATGGCGGCTTTGGAGGCAGAAAAATTTGTCGCGGAAATTACGAAATAAGTTTTCTTTCGGATTTTTCAAATCTAACCCTTTAGACTGGGAAGCGATACCAAATTAAATGAATCCAGGAACTGTACAATAAAATTTTTAGCTGAAAACAAAAATTGTAAATTAAGAGAATTTCTTTTGCTTACATGGAAATAAGAGTGGGAAGCCTGCGTAATATCCATCGATAGCCATGGTGCTAGCTCCAGCTAAATAGTACTTTGCCTTTTACAAAAAACAAGATTATACAGATAGATATACTCTTGCTTTAGGTGATACTTTCTTGTCAGTCGACTTTTATTGGATTTGACTAAAGAACTTGACAAGACACCAATGCCTAATGCATTCGATATGAGAATTAGGAAATTGTTAGTTTTTCTCAGTAATCTTAATTGATTTCACTTGTGGTTCTACAATTTGTCTTACAAGAAAAATGTGGAGTAAGCCTTTCTCTAACTCCGCTCCTTCAATCTCAACACCATCTGCAAGGACAAAATTTTTCTGAAAATGCCTAGCTGCTATGCCCCTATGAATAAACGTGGCTACATTACCTTTATCAGATTGTTTGCCCGTTATTATTAATTGACGCTCTTCCAAGGTCACACCTAGTTCTTCCTCGCTGAATCCAGCTACAGCCAAAGTAATTTTGTAATTGTTTTCATCTGATAGCTCGATATTATAAGGGGGGAACCCGTCGTTTCCTGTCTTGATAGTCTTTTCAACCAGGCGATCAATCTGCTCAAAACCTAGCAAAAATGGGTGCGCTGCAAATGATAACCTAGCCATTTCTTTAATTCCTAAAAGTCTAAAGTTTTTCAGACAGGATATTGATAAATAAAATAGAAACAAGAGATAAAAGATTTTTATTTTCCATGCTTAGTTTTATAGTTTCTCAACAATTAAAAATTTAAGGAAAAATGATGAACGAATGTTTAGTGAGCGTTATTATGGGAAGTCAATCTGACTGGCAAACCATGAAATCTTGCTGTAGAACACTTGATGAACTGAATATTTCAAACGAAAAAAAAATAATTTCTGCTCATAGAACACCTGATAGATTATTTAAATATTCTGAGAAAATCCATCAGAGAGGGATCAAAGTGATTATTGCCGGAGCAGGTGGTGCAGCTCATTTGCCTGGTATGGTAGCTTCAAAAACATGTGTACCTGTAATAGGAGTACCTATAATGTCTAAAGCTCTTTCTGGATTAGATAGTTTGTATTCTATCCTCCAAATGCCAAAAGGATGTCCGGTTGCAACAATGGCCATAGGTACTCCTGGTGCCATAAATGCTGCCTTATTTGCGACTTCCATTTTAGCTTTATCTGATGAGAGGATTGCTACTGATCTTAGATATTTTCATGAAAAACAAACCACAAGAGTACCCGAGGTACCACAAGATGAGTGAGAACAAAAAACTCCCCATTGGTAGTGTCATAGGAATATTAGGAGGAGGCCAGCTTGGAAGACTGCTCTCTATCTCAGCCTCTCAACTGGGTTTTAAAACTCATATTTTTGATCCTGATCCTAAAGCTCCAGCCAAGCAGGTGACGAATCTCTCCAGTACATTCGATTACAAAGATAAGCGAGCCTTAGAAAATTTTGCAAATAGTGTAGATGTGATAACTTTTGAATTTGAAAACATTCCTGTTGAAACTATCCAAATTTGTGCTGAATTAACAAGTGTTTTTCCAAATGTTAACGCTTTATCAATCTGTCAAGATAGAACCAATGAGAAAAAATTTCTGAATGAAATGAACATACCATCATCGCCATTTGTTCCTGCAAAATCATTTCAAGAGATTTTACAAAGTGTACATGTACTAGAGCCTCCACTTATTCTGAAAAGCAGTAGGTTTGGGTATGATGGAAAAGGACAAAAAATCATTTATTCGAAAGAAGAAATCGAAGGTGCTGCATCTGAGTTTAATGATAGACCAGTAATCCTCGAAAAATTAATAGATTTTAATTTAGAGATATCAATCATCATTTGTCGCGACATGTTTGGTAAAATCGCTGTTTTTGATCCGGCTGAAAATCTTCATGAGAACGGCATATTGATCGAATCCAAAGTACCTGCCAGCATACCTTTTTCATTGGCAAGCGATGCTATTTTAATTGCTAGCAAAATTGTCAATGCTTTAGAATATGTTGGAGTAATGGGAATTGAATTTTTTGTAACGAAAGAAAATAAACTCTTAGTAAATGAATTAGCCCCAAGAGTTCATAATTCCGGGCATTGGACCCAGAGTGGCTGCTTGATAAACCAATTTGAACAACATATTAGGGCTATCTCAGGGTGGCCCATAGGGAACGGTAAAAGGCATTCAAATGTTCTGATGCAAAATGTGCTTGGTTCCAATGTTAAGTTGTTAGACAGAAACTCTAATAGCTCAACAAATATTTATGGTAAAGATGACCCCAAAGACGGCAGAAAAATGGGTCATAAGAATTATATAAGATAAAAAAAGGGGCAAAAAGCCCCTTTTTCCTTTAGCAATCTTCCGGTAACTAATGAATTACTGGAGGCAAATTACATCATGCCGCCCATGCCACCCATTCCGCCCATGTCCGGCATCGGTGGAGCTGCTGCTGCTTTTGGTTCTGGCTTATCTCCAACCATAGCTTCTGTAGTGACCAAAAGACCAGCAATAGATGCTGCATCTTCTAATGCTGTACGGACAACCTTTGCCGGGTCGATTACACCAAATTTGAACATGTCACCATATTCCTCTGTTTGGGCATTAAATCCATGTGTATCATTCTTACTTTCACGAATTTTACCTGCAACAACTGCACCATCAACACCTGCATTCTCAGCGATTTGCCGTAGTGGAGCTTCCAAAGCTCTCCTCACTATGTTGATACCTGCTTCTTGATCAGCATTTGCACCCTTGGCCTTTTCCAAACTCTTAGCAGCAACCATCAAGGATACACCACCTCCGACAACAATACCTTCTTGTACTGCAGCTCTTGTTGCATTAAGTGCGTCATCTACTCGATCTTTTCTTTCTTTGACTTCCACTTCAGTACCACCTCCAACACGGATAACGGCCACTCCACCAGCTAGCTTAGCTAACCGCTCTTGAAGCTTTTCCTTGTCATAATCAGAGGTTGTTTCTTCAATTTGAGCCTTTATTTGAGATACTCTGGCTTCAATTTCAGATTTGTCACCGGCACCGTCAACAATTGTTGTTTCATCCTTGGTGATCGAAACCCTCTTCGCAGTCCCAAGCATATCCATCGTGACGCTTTCAAGCTTCATTCCTAAATCTTCGGAAATAAGCTGTCCACCTGTCAAAATTGCTATATCCTGGAGCATAGCTTTTCTACGATCACCAAAACCAGGCGCCTTCACACCAGCTATTTTAAGTCCTCCACGCAATTTGTTGACAACTAAAGTTGCTAAGGCTTCGCCTTCCACATCTTCTGCTATAATAAGTAAAGGCTTACCAGATTGAATTACTGTTTCCAGAAGTGGAACCATGGGCTGCAATGAAGACAATTTCTTTTCATGGAGAAGAATTAAGCAGTCTTCCAAATCAGCAGTCATTTTTTCAGAGTTTGTTATAAAGTAAGGAGAAAGGTAGCCTCTGTCAAATTGCATACCCTCAACTACATCTGTTTCTGTTTCCAGTCCTTTATTTTCTTCAACCGTGATTACGCCTTCGTTTCCCACTTTCTGCATTGCATCAGCAATCTGTGTTCCTATCTCAGACTCACCATTGGCTGAAATAGTTCCAACCTGTGCAACCTCATCGCTATTTGCCACTGGCCTCGCTTGCTTGGCAATTGCACTTACAACAGTAGAAACTGCTAAATCAATCCCACGGCGTAAGTCCATTGGATTCATTCCTGCAGCGACAGACTTAAAACCTTCACTCACTATAGATTGCGCCAATAGAGTAGCAGTAGTAGTACCATCACCAGCAGTATCGTTGGTTCTTGATGCCACTTCCTTAACCATCTGGGCACCCATATTTTCAAACTTATCATCAAGTTCGATTTCCTTAGCGACCGTTACACCATCTTTAGTAATTCGAGGAGCACCAAAGGACTTGTCAAGTACGACGTTTCTACCTTTTGGTCCCAGAGTTACTTTTACTGCGTCAGCTAAAACATTGACGCCATGCATCATTTTGTTACGTGCGTCAGTACTAAATTTTACAATTTTTGCAGCCATAATATTTGTTCCTAATACCTTTAATTTTCAATAATTGCTCTAGGCCATTATGCCTAGAATGTCACTTTCTTTCATGATCAACATATCTTCACCGTTGATTTTAACTTCTGTCCCGGACCATTTTCCGAAAAGAATGCGATCTCCAGCCTTTACGTCCATAGAAATTCTCTTTCCGCTTTCATCTTTAGCTCCGTTTCCTACAGATACTACTTCACCTTCAGCTGGTTTTTCCTGAGCAGAATCCGGTATGATTAGACCCCCGGAAGTTTTTTCGTCGTTCTCAACACGACGAACTACAACGCGATCGTGTAATGGTTTAAAAGTCATAAAATGACACTCCCTATCTTAATGTGTTAAGGCGACAAAAACAACTTAAGCACTCGTCGCCCTAGAGTGCTAACAGTGTTCATTTAGGGAGCAATCTTAACTAAGTCAATATGTATCTAAAAAAAAATTGAAGCTATTGTTGTTTTTTCTTATATGTCATATGAAATTCTGATCTCAGAAATATATTATTCTAGTGTATAGGCTATTTGTTATGACTAATATAATTGAATCAATAAACCAATTCTCTAAAAGATACGATGTATTATTTTGTGATATATGGGGTTGTATCCATAACGGAAAATTTGCTCTACCCAATGCTTTAAATGCCTTATCTGATTTTAGGAAAAATGGTGGTTATGTTATGCTCTTAACAAATGCACCACGACCTAAAGCTGCTGTTAAAAAGCATCTCAAATCAATGGGTATTACAGAAGAGTTTTTTGATGACATCACCACCTCGGGAGATGCTGCTCAAGTAAGTATGCTCTCAGGAAAGGTAGGATATAATATTTATCACTTGGGGCCAAAGCGAGACGAAAGTTTCTTTACTGATTTGCCTAAAGACATACACTTTGACCAAGAAATTATCCGAGTATCTCTAGAGAAATCAGAGGGAATTGTATGCACTGGTTTATTTGATGACACTCGTGAAACTCCTATGGATTATATTCATATCATTAACTATGCTATAAAGAAGGAACTTAAATTATTATGTGTCAATCCAGACATATTTGTTGACGTGGGGCATCATAGGGTCTGGTGTGCTGGCGGCATAGCTAAAGCTTATTCTACAGCAGGTGGCAGAACTATATACTGCGGGAAACCTCACGAGGACATTTATAAACTGGCATATGCAAAACTTAAGAAATTTTTCCCTAGAAAAAAAGCTAAAATACTATGTGTGGGGGATGGAATAAATACGGACATCTTAGGCGGGTGTAATCAAAAGCTGGATACTCTTTTTATTTGTGGTGGCCTCTCTGGTGATGAAACAGGGGTTGCACAAGGCAACGAAAAACCTGATCCAAGAAAACTAAACGAATTCATCCGAGTAAATCACCTCAGCCCAACCGCTTCTATAGGTTTTTTGCGCTGAAAAGCCCATGAGTAAAAGATAATGCTGCTATAACAAATGAAGTACTTATGAAAATTATACGAGACATAAATGAAGCAAAGGCCTTTACGAAAAAATCTTTGGTAGTCATTGGAAACTTTGACGGATTACATTTGGGTCATAGAAAAATAATTACTGAAGCTCAGAAATTGGCCTATCCAAATAAAATGGGGGTAATTACTTTTGAACCACATCCTAGGGATTATTTCCTCAAAAATAGTAAACCCTTCAAACTGACAACAACAGAAAAAAAATATGCTCTTCTTGGAGAATTGGGCGTGGATTTCGTTATCGAATTGAAATTCGACCAGCACTTAGAATGCTGTACACCTGAAAAATTCGTATCAATAATACTTGCTAAGAATTTGGAAATTAGGAGCGTAATGGTAGGACAGGATTTTCGCTTTGGCTATAAGCGAAGTGGTGACTTTAGAAAATTAAAAGAACTAAGCAGAGAGCATGGGATTAATGCCTTTGCTATCGAACTCGATAACTTTAGGAAAAATACTATTTCCTCTACCCGAATCAGAAAAGCCCTAGAACATGGAGAAATCAGAGAGGCTAAAAATATGTTAGGTTATTGGCCTCAAATTTACGGGGAAGTAATTCGTGGTGATCAGAGGGGCCGTGAATTAGGTTTTCCCACAGTAAATATTGAACTTAAAGAAATTCTAATACCACGATGCGGGGTTTATTCTTGTATGATTGAGGTTTTATCAGGTAGATTTGCGAACTTATATAAAGGTGCTGCATCAATTGGCAAAAAGCCCACATTTGGCACTAATGAGATAAACCTTGAAGTACATATATTTGAATTTGCACATGAAATCTATGGATCTAAAGTGGCTGTTTCATTGGTAAACTTTCAGAGATCTGAAGAGAAGTTTGGAAGCCTTGAAAGCCTAGTAAAACAAATGCAACTTGATTGTGAACAAGCAAGATTGCATTTATCTTCATTTAACTTGAGTAAATCATGAGAAAAAACTTTTGGAAAAAGATACCACTAAAAAGATTAACCAAAGAAGAGTGGGAAGCAATCTGCGATGGTTGTGGCAAATGTTGTTTGATTAAGGTACAAAATGACACCCAATCAATTCCATTTTATACTAGCCTGGCTTGTCAATTTCTGAATACAAAAAATTGTAAATGCAAAGTCTATACTTTCAGAGACAAAAAAAAGCGTGACTGCCTTATTTTGACTCCCGATAATCTTGAACAAGTGATGAAATGGTTGCCAAATTCATGTGCTTATCGTCTCGTAAAGGAAAATAAAGATTTGCCTAGCTGGCATCACCTTAATAGTAAAGATCGCAATAGTGTCCATAGAACTGGAAACTCAATCCAAAATTTGGCTATAAACGAAATGTTTGTGGCAGAAGAGGATTATGAAAATTTTATTGCTGAAAGCTAGGCTTATTTTTTCGATATAACTTGCTATCAAGGCGCACCTTTAGCTATGATGTTGAAAGTCAAAGCTATCCAAAATCAGGGGAATATAGATGAGTGAAGTAGTCCAACCTAAACTTATTTCAGGTAATTCTAATATTACCCTATCTAAAGGTATAGCGAGCTGGGCAAGTTCACTCAGCAGAACACAAATAGACCTAGTAAAAGGTCGTGTAGAACAATTTAACGACCAGGAAATTTTTGTTGAAGTGTATGAAAATGTGAGAAATGAAGACATGTTTGTAATACAATCTACGTCAAATCCAGCAAATGATAATCTCATGGAACTTTTAATAATCACTGATGCGCTAAGAAGATCTAGTGCAAAAAGAATAACTGCTGTAATTCCATATTTTGGCTACGCTAGACAAGATAGACGAACTAAGGCAAGGACCCCTATAACAGCCAAACTAATCGCCAACTTATTGACAGGCGCCGGGATAGAACGCGTGCTAACGCTAGATTTACATTCGACACAAATACAAGGTTTTTTTGATATTCCAGTCGATAATCTATATGCCTCCCCAATCTTTGCATTAGATATATTCCACAATTTTAGTGATCCAGATATGATTACTGTAATATCACCAGATGTGGGCGGAGTTGCAAGAGCACGAGGCCTGGCAGAAAGAATAAATGCAGAGTTAGCAGTAGTAGACAAAAGACGAAACCAACCAGGGGAAATAGCTGCAATGCACGTCATTGGAGAAGTAAAGAATAAAATTTGCTTAATTGTAGATGATATTTGTGACACAGCTGGGACCCTAGTTAAAGCAGCAGACCTACTTATAGAAAAAGGAGCTAGTCAAGTGCATGCTTATATCTCTCATGGGGTGTTCTCAGATCCTGCAATAAAGAGAATTGAAAGTTCGAGTCTAAGCTCTCTTGTTGTTTGTGATTCAATAAGCGCAATTTCTAAAATCAAGGATAGTAAAAAAATAAGACTAATACCGACAGCACCCTTATTTGCGCAAGCCGTCTTAAATATAGCTCATGGGAATTCAGTTTCTTCGCTATTTGATAGCGAAAGATTGAGTCCCATTTATAAACCGTATTACCCTAAATATCATCATGATAGAAAAAAGAAGGCATAAGTTATATTAATTTCTCTCTCAATTCAGGATCCTTTTCTAGGGATTTCATTGATTTTAATAAAGGATAAATGATTGCCAATAGTAATATGGCAGCAAATAAAAATGGCACCCCTGGAATATAAAGACTTCCTTCATCAATTGTTCCAAGCTTGAATAATAATGTCATCACCAGTGGACTAATTACAGAAGTAATAGCATTGATGCTAGAAAGTATCCCTTGTAACAAGCCTTGCTTAGTGTCTGAGACTTGATTAGAAACAAAACTATCAAGAGTGGGGTTCATCAATTCTGACATTACCGCTATAGGAATTAATGCAAAAACCATCCAGGCTGCATTGGCAAAGCCAAATCCAGTCAAAGCAATAGCACCTATAACTAAAGAGAAAAAAACCACTTTTTTAGGCCCTAAATGACTAACAAACCTCATGCGAATTACAAAGCCTTGTACAAAAGCCACACCTAGTCCATAGCAAGCTAAAGATACCCCTATTAACCCAGGACCCCAGTTAAAAACCTCCTTACTCCAAAAGCTCCAAATTGCTGGGTACACCCAATGAGCAAGACTTATAACGAAAAAACACAAAAACATTATTCTTAAATCCCGAAAGAGAAAGGCCTTCCTTAATGAAGCGAAAGGGTTCAAGTCCCTGAATCGAAATTCTCTTCTTTTTCTAGTATCAAGGGATTCGGGCAAATAAAGGAAGCAAAGAAAAAAAGTAAGAAAAGATAGCCCCGCAGAGAAAAAAAATGGTAGACGAAAATCTATCTCACCTAGCATGCCGCCCATGAAAGGCCCAAGGACAAAGCCTACCCCAAATGCCGCTCCAACAAGACCAAAATTTTTGGCTTTATTTTCTGAGGTAGATATATCTGCTAAGTAAGCAAAGGCAGTTGGTACCGTTCCACCCGCTATACCACCAACCATTCTTCCGATGACAAAAATCCAAAGCACAGAAGCAAAACCTAAGATAAGATAATCCAAAGCCATTAAAGCCAGTGCTGCTAGAATGACAGGTCTACGACCAAACGCATCAGACAAATTACCTATGATTGGAGAAAATAAAAATTGCATCAGGGCATATGAGGCATATAAGATCCCACCCCATACTGCCGCATCAGATATTGTCAGTTTACCCACTAAACGAAGAATATCAGGCATTATCGGAAAAATGATCATTAGACCGCTGATATCCAAAACAACTGTAACGAAAATAAAAAAAACTGCTCTGTTAGCTCCAAACACGCTACTTTTGCAACTGATCTTTAATGGATTTTAAATCATTCAATTTTTTGGCTAGAACACATTTTTGAAGTTCTGAAGCATGTTCCAATGCCTGCTCTGTCTTTTGTATTAAGTCCATTATTATTTCAACAGAAACATCTGATTCCAGAGCGGCCTTTTCAGCAAGTAAAATCACCTCTTTTTGAGAAATTTCCACGAATCCCCCAGCCAAGAAATAAGTTTCTGACTTACCAGATTCTTGGACTTTTAGATATCCCGGTCTTATAGCTGTCGCGAGAGCTGAATGGTTGGCAAGAATGGTCATATCACCTTCCACTCCAGGGATACACACGGATTCAACCTCTCTTGAAACTAAGACCTTTTCCGGGGTAACCAATTCAAAATTAAATCTATCTTCACTCATGATGAAATTGCTACGCTACCTTAGTTGCCATTTTTTCAGCCTTGGCAAGAACCTCATCTATTCCTCCAACCATATAGAAAGCAGCCTCAGGCAGATGATCGAATTCACCAGCAACCACTCTCTTAAAGCTATCTATAGTTACGTCTAGAGGCACCTGCACTCCATCTGATCCAGTGAAAACCTTTGCCACATCAAAAGGTTGGGACAAAAATCTCTGAATCTTTCTCGCCCTAGCAACAGTCAACTTGTCCTCTTCTGAAAGTTCATCCATTCCTAAAATAGCAATAATATCCTGAAGAGACTTATACCTTTGTAGAATACCCTGTACGTCCCTTGCAACTTGATAGTGTTCCTCACCCACGATCAATGGATCCATTAGTCGGCTATTCGAGTCTAAAGGATCGACTGCCGGATATATACCTAACTCTGAAATTGCCCGACTCAAAACAGTGGTAGCATCCAAGTGAGCAAAAGACGTAGCAGGAGCAGGATCAGTTAGATCATCTGCGGGTACATAGATTGCCTGAACAGACGTAATTGAACCGGCCTTGGTAGAGGTAATTCTTTCTTGAAGTGCTCCCATGTCAGTTGCAAGAGTTGGTTGATAACCCACCGCTGATGGTATTCTTCCAAGAAGGGCAGAAACTTCTGAACCCGCTTGGGTAAACCGAAAAATATTATCCACAAAAAACAACACATCAGTTCCTGACTGATCCCTAAACTGTTCAGCCAAAGTTAAACCCGTAAGTCCCACTCTAGCACGGGCCCCCGGGGGTTCATTCATTTGGCCATAGACCAACGAAACTTTAGAATCCTCTAATTTATCAGGGTTGATAACACCAGATTCGATCATTTCATGGTAAAGGTCGTTACCTTCCCGTGTTCTTTCACCCACTCCAGCAAAGACAGAAAAACCTGAATGCACCTTTGCAATATTGTTAATCAATTCCATAATTAAGACTGTTTTACCAACCCCAGCTCCCCCAAAAAGACCAACTTTTCCACCTTTGGAATAGGGGGCTAAAAGGTCTACAACTTTAATACCTGTGACTAATATTTCTGTTTCAGTGGATTGCTCCGAAAATTCTGGAGCTGGTTGGTGTATAGGCCTTAGTTCATCAGCTTTAATCGCACCCTTTTCGTCTACGGGTTCTCCGACCACGTTTAATATTCTCCCTAGTGTTGGATTCCCTACTGGAACTGATATTGGAGATCCTGTATCTTCTACCTCAGATCCCCTAACCAAACCTTCACTACTGTCCATAGCTATAGTTCGAACCGTATTTTCCCCTAAATGTTGCGCTACTTCAAGAATAAGCCTTTGACCTTCGTTCTTGGTCTCCAGTGCATTAAGAATTTCTGGTAAGTGACTGTCAAACTGTACATCTACTACTGCTCCCATCACCTGCGTAATTTTTCCTTTTGCCCTTGCCATTTTTTTCTCCATTCTTTTCTAAAGTGCTTCCGCACCGGAAATAATTTCTATCAATTCGTTTGTAATTGCTGCTTGTCTAGATCTATTAAACTGGATGGTCAGTTTATCTATCATTTCACCAGCGTTCCTGGTCGCATTATCCATAGCTGACATTCTTGCGCCTTGTTCTGACGCACCATTTTCTAACAAAGCTGTAAAAATCTTGGCCGTAATTGCCTTAGGTAAAAGATCTTCCATTATCTCCTGTTCATCAGGCTCATAAAAATAGCTCAATTCCTCCACCTCACCGTCAGTATCAGTTTCAGTCTTTCTTTCAACCGGTATTAACTGCTGACATTTGGGCACTTGTGAGATCACTGACTCAAATTGATTGTAGAAAATAATCGCAACATCAAAATCTCGTTTAGCAAATTTCTCCAAGATCTTTCCTGAGATTATAGAAGCTTCTTCATAGGTCATCTTCTTGATTTGTGAAAGATCTACATGGTCTATCATTGAATCACCAAACTCTCGTTTTAATTGCTCTCGACCCTTCTTACCTATAGTCAGTATTTCTATACTTTTACCATCTGATAGCAAATTAGATATATGACTCTTGGCTAACCTAACTATGGAAGAATTAAAAGCTCCACAAAGACCCCTTTCAGAAGTTGCAACAATGACAAGATATTTTTCACTTTTACCAGCTCCAATCAATAATGGTGATCCTGTTGTTGTATCCAAATTCGAACTAGTAAGTTTATCCAACACTTTTGTCATCCGGCTAGCATAAGGTCGGGCTTCTTCTGCTGCCTCTTGTGCTTTACGAAGTTTAGCTGCGGCTACCATCTGCATTGCCTTAGTTATCTTCCGCGTAGATTTAACACTTTCTATTCGGATTTTAAGATCTTTAAGATTAGGCATATTTAAATCTCCAAATGAGAAACCTTACTCCCGTTTAGGAGAATTTATTCTTGAAACCCTCAATTGAGTCCTTGATAGAAGTCTCTAGCTCACCATCAACTTTTCGATCATTATTAGTAAGGTCTGAAAGTAGATCCCGGCAATCGCTTCGGAGATGATCAACCAAACCCTTCTCAAATCGAGTGACATCACTTACATCTATGTCATCTAAATAACCCGCCGTACCTGAATAAATTACAACTACTTGCTCTGCACTGGTAAGTGGAGAATATTGCGCCTGCTTTAACACTTCGGTTAACCTAGCGCCCCTATTGAGCAGGGCTTGAGTTGATACATCAAGATCAGAACCAAATTGAGCAAAAGCCGCCATTTCTCGATACTGTGCTAATTCTAACTTAATAGAGCCTGCCACGGACTTCATAGCCTTTGTTTGAGCTGAAGAACCTACTCTAGAAACTGATAATCCAGTGTTAACAGCCGGTCTAATTCCTTGGTAAAACAATTCTGTTTCCAAAAATATCTGGCCATCCGTAATAGAAATAACATTAGTAGGGATAAATGCTGAAGCATCCCCTCCTTGGGTTTCAATTATCGGAAGAGCTGTCAAAGAACCAGCACCATGATCCTCGTTTAGCTTTGCAGAACGCTCTAATAGCCTTGAGTGCAAATAAAAAACATCCCCAGGATAAGCTTCCCGGCCTGGTGGGCGTCTTAATAGTAAAGACATTTGCCGATAAGCCACAGCTTGCTTTGACAAGTCATCGTATATAATTAATGCGTGACGACCGTTATCTCTAAAATGTTCTGCCATTGATGTCGCTGAATATGGAGCTAAAAACTGCATCGGCGCCGGGTCAGAGGCTGTTGCTGCCACAACAATTGTATACTCTAAAGCACCACTTTCTTCTAATTTTTTAACAAGCTGTGCTACCGTTGATCTTTTTTGTCCTATAGCTACATACACGCAGTATAATTTCTTACTCTCATCTTTTCCGGCTGCCTCATTATAAGATTTTTGGTTTAGAATAGCATCCAACGCAACTGCCGTTTTTCCTGTTTGCCGGTCACCGATAATTAATTCCCTTTGGCCTCTGCCTATTGGAATCAAAGAATCTACTGACTTTAGTCCTGTTGCCATTGGTTCATGAACTGACTTTCGTGGTATAATTCCAGGGGCTTTAACGTCAGCAACCGATCTTTTTGCCGTCTTTATAGGACCTTTCCCATCTAGAGGATTTCCTAAACCGTCTACCACTCTACCCAAAAGTTCGTCTCCGACTGGGACATCGACTATAGCTTCAGTCCTTTTGACCAGATCGCCTTCTTTTATATCTCTATCAGAACCGAAAATAACAACCCCAACATTGTCTATCTCGAGATTAAGAGCCATACCTCTTATGTTTCCTGGAAATTCTACCATTTCTCCAGCTTGCACATTTTCCAGGCCAAAAACCCTAGCTATGCCATCTCCCACAGACAATACTCTGCCTACCTCAGCAACTTCAGTTTCTTTTCCGAAATTTTTAATTTGTTCCTTCAATATTGACGAAATTTCTGCTGCCTGGATGCTCATTATCCAACCTCTTTCAAATTATTTCTAAGTTTAATCATTTTTGCTCTTATCGATGTATCTATCATCTTCGATCCTATCTTTACGACCAGGCCTCCCAGAAGTCCTGGATCACAGTTTGATTTAATAACTACTTTCCTGTCAATATTGGCACTGATAGTATTCTTGATTTTTTTCTGTAATGCATCAGTCAACTCCGATGTGCTGGAAACCTCAACTATTATCTCATTTCTATGGTTTCTACAAAGTCCTTTGAAGTGTGCTATCATTTCCTTCAAAGCAAATAATCTCCTCTTAGACGCCATTAATAGTACCGTACTAGCAACATCTTCTGACAAACCTAGCCTTTCCCCAATACTCCGCATGACATTTATTTGTATATCCCCAGAATAGAGAGGGGATTTTATGAAATCTGACAAATTTTCGACGTTATTAACTAGCTCTAACAGCTTATCCAGATCCTTCTCATGCTGTTCAATAGATTTGGTTTCTTTGCCCAAATGGAACAAAGCATTTGCATATCTGAACGCAGCGTCCATCGTTAAGGAAGAATCTGTACCCAACTTAATCTCTCCTACCACTAGTCAGATAAATCTAATTACTCATAATCGGCTAGTCAATAAAAGACTGGCCAGGCCACAACGACGTGATATCAGAGCGATAACCTCCATGCAAGTGCAGTATTTAAAGAAACGCGATTATTTTCCGCATGTTAGAAAAACCAACCTATCTACCTGTGATCAAAAGTCTTATTCTATTTTTTTATTATCACACCGAATCTGATCATTGGGTAATGGTTTTGGTTTAGGATCAATTAATCCATCAATAAGACCAAGAGGACCCTTTATTGAATCGCTTATTTTAATAGTAGTCGGTGCATGAATTTGTTTTTTTGCCAACATAATTATCACTCCTCCCATTACCTTAGTTCCATATTTCTTACCAATCCTCTCTAGCAATGGAGAAGCCTTTAAAAAAAAATTTCTCGAAGAAGGAGGGGTAAAGAGGGCGGCTTGAGAAACAATGATTTGAAATTTATTTGCACTTAGCAATCGAGTTAGCTGTGACCAACTATACGGTCTCCCATGACCAAAGGGTGTCAAATCAGATCTCGCCCAAAAGCCAGTCCTATTAGAGACTGCCACCAGCAAATAACCTTCCGGGACTAATACTCGCCATGCCTCTTCGAGAAGTTCATTAGGGTTTTCACAAGTTTCCAAACCATGAACCATCATGACAATATTGGCTGTTTCAGACTCTAAAGGCCATTGAGACTGCTCTATCAACATTGTCCTATTGGCGACATTTTCTGGCCATCTGACTGCACCTTGCTTCTCACCCATCAAACACATCGATTGTGATAAAGGTCGGATTAAGCTTCTCATATAGGGTATTGAATAACCGTAACCAACTAATACTTCTCTTTCTGCGTTATGGACGATAAAATTATCCATTCCTTTTATCGAATCGTCGATAAACCGGCTAGTGATAGAACCTAGCTCTGTTTTTGAGTAGAACGTCTGAATATCTGAGAAAACTAAATGCACCTCGACCCCATTTCGAATTTATTCAAACCATATTAACTGTTTGGCTTTATCCCATAACAAGTTACATTAATAACCATCAAATTAATACTTATTCTGAAGGAAAAATAAAGTGACAATAGAGATCGTAATAGTACCTTGTCTTGAAGACAATTATGCCTACCTCATTCACAACCCAGCCCAAAAAAAAACCTGTCTCATAGATGTCCCTGAAGCAAAACCCATCATCAAAGTTTTAGAAAAAAGGGCCTGGAATTTGGAAAAGATAGTCCTAACCCACCATCATTCTGATCATGTCGCAGGTTTAGGAGAACTCCTTAGATCATATCAGGCTAGCGTTTATGGCGCAATTGCAGATGCAAATAGGTTACCAGTCTTGGATACAGAACTAAAAGAAAACGACAAATTTTACCTAGGTAATATAGAATTCTTGGTGATGGAGGTATACGGGCACACTATTGGACACATAGCGTTATACTCTAAAGAACTATCCGCTGTTTTTTCGGGAGATTCCTTAATGACACTTGGATGCGGGCGACTTTTTGAAGGTAGTCCCGAAATTATGTGGGATACATTGCAAAAATTTTGCCTACTTCCACCTCAAACTAAAATTTATAGTGGACATGAATACAGTGAAAAAAATGCCCAATTTGCTCTCTCTATAGATCCCAACAATAAAAAACTCCAAGAAAGAGCTTCCCTGATCAGAGAATTAAGGTCAAATGGGTTTCCTACAGTTCCTAGTACAATTGAATCAGAGTTAGACACCAATCCCTTTGTGAGATCAGGAAATCATAATTTAAAAAGACTTTTGGGAATGAGTCAGCAAAAAAATTCCAATGTTCTGGCCGAATTGAGACGCAGGAGAGACGTTTTTTGATCGGCAAACCTTACTGAAATAAAAAATTCTATAATAATTGATGAATTTGATAGATTTTTATTAGAAAAGCTTTTCATTTGGCATCCTTTCTGCAGAGGAATTTTACTCCCCTGGGCTCAGAAATTGAGGCTTTTCAAATAAAAGATGTTGACGAAGTTGACAGTTAACAAAGTCTTTACTTGATTACTAAGCGCAAAGGACATAAAAAATGATTGCTAAGTCACATGTTCCAAAAGAATTGAGTCCAATATGGAATTTAGGTAAAGATTTATGGGATTTGTTGATAAGGTGAAAGTTGATAGAATTGTTATAATTATTTAATTGGTGTTACAATGCCGTCTTTTTCCAAATCATTAGAAAACTGTATCCACTCAGCTCTCGGGATTGCTAATGAGCATCAGCATGAGCTAACAACACTGGAACATTTACTGTTAGCCCTTTTAGATGAACCTGATGCATCACAAGTCATGAGAGCTTGTAATGTGGAATTAGAAAAGCTCCGTAAATCCGTTTCAGAATTTATTAAAAATGAGCTTGGAAACTTGGTTAGCCAAGTCGAAGGCACGGAATCAGTACCAACAACTGGATTCCAGAGGGTAATACAAAGAGCAGCAATACATGTTCAGAGTTCCGGAAGAAATGAAGTTACAGGAGCAAATGTTTTAGTTGCAATATTTGCTGAAAGAGAGAGTAATGCTGCATTTTTTTTACAAGAGCAAGAAATGACAAGATACGACGCTGTCAACTTTATAGCTCATGGAGTAGCAAAAAATCCTAATTTTTCAGAAGACAAGAGAATTTCAGGAGTTAACGACGAAATTGAGGAGACAACTGAGGATGAAAAATTAGAGAAAGAGTCTGCTTTAACCAAATATTGCATAAATCTGAATGATAGTGCTAAGGAAGGTAAAATCGATCCTCTAATCGGACGGGATAAAGAAATTGAAAGATGCATCCAAGTTCTTTGCAGGCGTAGAAAGAATAATCCCATCCTTGTAGGAGATCCTGGCGTAGGTAAAACTGCTATTGCAGAAGGTCTAGCAAGACAAATTGTCCACGGCGAAACCCCGAAAGTTCTTTCACAAGCAACAATTTTCTCTTTGGATATGGGGGCCCTATTAGCTGGAACAAGATATAGGGGAGATTTTGAGGAAAGGCTGAAAAATGTTCTCAAAGAGTTAGAAGAGCACCCAAATGCTGTATTTTTCATCGACGAAATCCATACAGTTATTGGCGCTGGTGCCACTACTGGAGGTGCCATGGACGCTTCAAATTTGCTCAAACCTTCCCTTCAGTCTGGCAACCTTAAGTGTATGGGTTCAACAACTTACAAGGAATATAGACAACATTTTGAGAAAGATAGGGCTCTTGCGAGAAGATTTCAAAAGATTGACATAGAAGAACCCACACCAGACCAGGCAATTGAAATAGTTAATGGTTTAAAACAATATTTTGAAGAGCATCATGATGCTAGATATACTGCTGAAGCTATTAAGGCTTCAATCGATTTATCTATCAAGCACATTCACGATAGGAAACTACCAGACAAAGCAATAGACGTAATAGATGAGGCAGGTGCGGCCCAAATGCTACTGCCTGAGAAAAAAAGAAAAAAGACAATTGGAGCTAAGGAAATTGAGACTGTTGTAGCGAAAATTGCACGAATCCCACCAAAGAGCGTTTCAAAAACAGATGCTGAAATGTTATCTAATCTTGCTAGCTCTTTAAAACGGGTGGTTTTTGGACAGAACAAGGCAATTGATGCTTTAACATCGGCTATTAAGCTAGCAAGAGCAGGTCTAAGAGAACCAGAAAAGCCTATCGGCAACTATCTCTTTTCTGGGCCTACAGGTGTAGGAAAAACCGAAGTTGCAAGACAACTAGCAGATTGTCTTGGGATTGAGCTTATCAGGTTTGATATGTCAGAATATATGGAAAAACATGCCGTTTCCCGACTGATCGGGGCTCCCCCCGGATATGTTGGCTTTGATCAAGGTGGCGTACTTACAGACAAAATAGATCAACATCCTCACTCAATTTTACTATTAGACGAAATAGAAAAAGCACACCCAGATATTTTTAATATCTTACTACAAGTAATGGATCATGGAAAATTGACTGATCATAATGGAAGGTCAGTAGATTTTAGGAATGTAGTTTTGATCATGACTTCAAATGCTGGAGCAATAGAACAAGCTAGCGCCGCCATGGGCTTTGGTAGAGATAGAAGGGAAGGAGAAGATACACAGGCAATAGAGAAAACCTTCAGTCCAGAATTTCGAAATAGACTTGATGCAGTAATCAGCTTTGCTCCTTTATCAAAACCAGTCATAATGAGAGTTGTGGAAAAATTTATTCTACAATTAGAAGCTCAACTTATGGATAAAAACGTTACATTCGAATTGAACATAAAAGCCTCAGAATGGTTGGCAAGCAATGGATATGACGAGAAAATGGGGGCACGTCCGCTTTCCAGATTAATCCAAGATTGCATTAAAAAACCGCTAGCTGAAGATTTATTATTTGGGAAACTTACCAAGGGCGGTTTAGTGAAAGTATGTATTAAGAATGGTGCCATCCATTTGGATATTTCCCCACCAGACAAACCCAGGCTTTCCTCCAACAAACCTCCACCGCTTTTAACAGCAAAATGACGCAAGGTTTTCCAAAGAGCTCTAAGCGGACTATCGCTCTGTTAGCTTAATTTCTATTCTTCGGTTTCGGGCCAGAGAATTCTCAGTATCTCCAAGATCAATAGGTTGGAATTCACCAAATCCTGCAGCAGCAAAACGCCTTGCAGGCAAGCCTTCCTGATAAACAAAATACCTTACAACAGACAATGCTCTTGCTTGACTTAACTCCCAATTATCTTTGAAATTAACTTCAGATAAAAACTTAGTTTTATCAGTGTGTCCATCTACCCGAAGAATCCAATCAATGTTCTCTGGAATATCTTCCAGAATTTTCTTAATAACGATTGCTATTTGTGCCAGCTCACGCATTCCGGTTACTTCAAGTTCATCCGAACCACTATTAAATAAGATTTCAGATGGAAGCAAAAACCGATCCCCAACAATTTTGACACCTTTATTGGTTCCTAATATCTGTCGCAAATTACCAAAAAATTCAGACCGGTAATTCTTTAATTCATGAGCTTCAGCTTCTAATTTTTTAAGCCTCTCTGCCTCTAACTTCGCACTCTTTTTCTGTTCCAAAACAACTTGTGCTAAAGCAGCATTTAAGCGGCCACCCAAATTCTCTACCTGCGCCTTTGTTTCAATATCTTTTTGTTCATAATCTTCCAAAAGATTCTGTAATTCATTCAACTGGTTGGCCAAAGAAATTGTTTCTTCATTTAAGTTTTTGACCCGTTCAAGTGAAATCTTTTGGCTGCTCTCATTGGACAGCACTTGAGACCGGAGCTTAGAAATTGCGGACTCCCTAATTTTTAAAAGATCTGAAGTTCTTACCAATTGTGATTTAAGTAAATTTTTGTCTCTAACCAAATTAATATTGCTCTCCTCCATCATTTTCTTTGCTATCTCAGATGCAGCTATTAATTCCAAGTTATCTAACGCCCTTTTTCTTTCTTCTTCGAGTGATAGCGTCGCTAATTCCAGTTCTTCTCGCGATTCAGCTAAATTTCTTCGCATTTCTTGCAATGCTAATTTTTCAACTAATATCTGTCTTTCAGATTCATCCAATTTTTTAGCTGATTGCTTCCTTAACTTCTCTTTAGCAATAGTTTCTAATAAAAGTTCTTTCTCCTTATCTGATAATTCTTTCTCTTTATTCTCTAAATCTTTGATCAATTGATTCCTTGCAAATTTTGTTTCCTCTAAATCTTCTTCAAGCAGAACTATTTTTCTTGAAGAATCTTCTACTAACTCTGATTTAGCTATCACACGATTTTTCAAATTTTCAATCGCCGCCTGCTTAATCAAGCTTTCTCTTTCTGATGAAGTAAGGCTTTCTTTTGTTTCTTTAAGATTTTCATAAGCTAGCACCAGAGCCAAATCTTTTTGATTTAAACTGCTCTGAAGTCCTTTCTTTTCTTTTCCTACTTCATTTAAATTTAATCTCAAACCTTTAACCATTGCTTCCAAAGCTTCTACCCTAGCTGCAGCTAACCGAGCTGTTTCTTTTTCTGCATCAATCTCTTCCCTAGCTGAAGCTAGGGCTAACTTGGAGGCTTCCAATCTAGAGACTTCCTTATTTAAGCGATTATCTTTTTGTTCAATTTGGGTGAGCAATTGAGTTCTTCTAGCTATAAGACTTGCAACTCTGACTTCAAAATCAGATATTTTGACACTTGCCAAATCCAAATTCTTAATAGCATTCTTAAGTCTTTGAGATCTATCAAGAGTTATTTCCCTCTGCATTTCCAACTCTTGCTTAATTAGTAAGTTGGTGGAGTTTAGTTTCTGATATCGCTCTTTTTGCCCTCCTAAATCTGCAATTAGCTGTGAAACCTCAGCCTCTAGCTTGGTCAATTCTGACTCTTGGCCAGAAATTTTTTCCCTAAACACTGTCTGAATAATCATGAAAATGGATAGTACAAACATAAGTACAAGCAATAATGCTGTCATCGCATCTACAAAACCAGGCCAAATGTTTGTTGTAAATCTATTACCAGATCGACGTAATAATGCCATGGTCGCTATTCTTTTTGTTTTCTATCGCTGTTATTAGCCAGTTTTAAAATAGCATTCGACAAAAGCGCTAAGTCTTCCCGTAGCTCTGTTAGATTTTCCTGTCTCCCAGAAGCTAACTCATCAAAAATCTTTGCCAACTGTACATCAATATTCCTAATCCTAGCCCTAAACTCAGTATCAGAATTATTTTCTATCTCTATATAACTTCTAATTAGAGTTACTAGATTTTCTTGATTTTCAATCAAAGAACCTAAATTCACTGACCCATCAATTTGTTGGTCTAGAAATTTACTTTCCTTAGTTCCAAAATTTGAAATTCTCGACTCAATTGTCTTTATTAACTCACCTACTTTAATTTGGGTATTGACTGCATGTGCCTCATGATTTTGTAACAAGTCGACCAGATATCCCATTTTCTTATTAAAAAACATTTCTTGAGATTTTGAGCTTCCTATTTCTTCAATGACTTGATCAGATTCATATGAACTTTGTCCTATCTTACTTATCGACGAAAGCCATTCTTCCAGCTCCATATAAAAGCGATTCTGCCCATGACCCGCAAACAATTCGAGAAGTCCGACCACTAAACTCCCAGCTAAACCAAGTAAGGAGGATGCAAATGCAGTTCCCATTCCCCCCAACTGTGATTCTAGTCCGCTCATCAAACCTTCAAAAGCATCTAAGCCAGTTTGTCCTTCTTTTGGAGCAAGAGATTTGATTGTTTCAACTACAGCTGGAACGGTGGTTGCCAACCCATAAAAGGTTCCCAACAAACCCAAGAAGATTAGTAAATTCACTATATATCGAGTTATATCCCTAACTTCATCTAACCGAGTAGCTACAGAGTCTAGTATTGATCTTGCTGACAAAGCATTGATATTTCTTCGAGATTTCTTGTCGCGTAACAAAGCTTCCAATGATGCAAGAATTCGGGGCGGTTTTGCAAACTCGTGACCTGGGCGCTCAGAAACAAAGCCTTCAATCCAGTATACTGAACTTACTAAAATATATACCTGCCAAAAACATGCCAAGACGCCTAAAAGGAACACACTTAGGATAAACCCATTCAAATATGGGGATGATAAGAAAATAGGAGCTACAGCTGGGAATAACAAATAAGCCACAAGCGAAACAGCGACTAAAACAAGAATCATAAGTCCAGTTTGTCTCGTGGGCTGACTGAATTCTAACGCCCTCTGGTTTTTCAAACTTCCTCCATAAAAACGATTAAGATCCCAAAACAAACTATCTTTTTATTTAGATAATTGAAGATTCTAATACATTATATTAAAAAAAATATCTGTATTCACCAAATAATTATTTTCAATTGACACATATATATCTTTTGACACCCAATATATCTCCAAATTTAAAAACCTAAAGCCATTATGTTAAAATTCTCTATAAGCATATTCTTGATTCTGACAATCCTTGTGACAATTTTTTGGAGAGAAAAAGTATCCAGTCAAGAAAAACTAATAGCAGAACAGTTGAGCAGTAATAGTAAGCTAAATTTTGAAATCAGCTATGCTTTAAAAACTAGTGGGTTCCCCAATAGAACCGATACAGAAATTCAAGAACTTGAAATAACAGAAAGGAATCACCAAAATAATTTCACAGTAAATAGAATTCTAATAATGTCTTTAATCTACAATTCTGACAAATACATTCTTAGTATTAACCCTCCTGTACAACTAAGGATTGACGATAATGTGTTAGAAGTCCCAAACGGCACCTTAGAGATAAGTATTTCAAAAAAAAAAGGAACATTCACCCTCCATGGGGAAAACCTAATTACTCATATAAATGGAAAAGATTTGCTAACCATCAAAGATCTAATATTTGCCACAAGATCTCTAAGAAAAAAATCTCCTAAACATCGTGAGCTTTTTATAAAAATTCAGGAGCTTTACTTTACTAGATTTAACGATGAATCCACGAAAAAGCATAAAAATATAACTTTCACTTTTGTTCTTTCAAAAAATCTCATTGAATTATTAGGCCTCAATAGAATACCCTTTCTTGGAGAAAAAATAACTAGAGCTGGCTCTGCTACTCAGGTTACCGTGGAGGTGCTTAAGACAAACCTTGATATTGAGAAAGACCTTCCTGCACTACCATCAGTATTAAGAGAACTCCTTCATTCTTCTCAAGTGTATCCCTAAATTGAATCGAAATCTTAGTAACTAAAAGTCAGATTAATATAAGAAAAATAAAAAACTATTTTATCGTCCTTCTCGACCAAAATTTTCCTTAGGTGTGTCTTGACCTGCTTCAATTATGCTACGTCGGACCTTACGGGTTCTTTCAAAGTATTCCTGCAAAAATTTACTGTCTTTTCGTCTAATGGCACTCTGCAATGCGAATAGTTCCTCAGTAAATCGACCCAAGATTTCCAAAGCTGCATCTTTATTATTAATGAATATGTCTCGCCACATAATAGGATCAGAAGCAGCTAACCTAGTAAAATCACGAAATCCTGCTGCAGAATAATTGATTACTTCTGATTTGGTAACCTTTGAAAATTCATCAGCCACACCCACCATTGTAAAAGCTATCAAATGAGGCGCATGAGAAGTTACAGACAAAACTAAATCATGATGATTAGCATCCATTTCCTTAACCTGAGCACCTAGTGACTCCCAAAATTCCTTCACCTTCTTAGTTGCCTCAATCGGAGTCTGGGTAGTGGGTGTTAATATGCACCAACGACCATTAAATAAGGTTGAAAAACCTGCTTCTGGGCCAGAATTCTCGGTCCCGGCAATAGGATGAGCTGGGACAAAAGGAATTCCTTTTGGGATGATGGTATTTATTGTTTTGATAACACTAGACTTAACTGACCCTACATCACTAACCACTACCCCTTTAGCCAGATGGGGAGCAGCTATCCTCATTGTATCTTTCATTGCTCCAACAGGCACACAAATGATGACCAGATCTGCTTCGGAAACACAGTTCGCCACGGTATCATGTACTTGGCAAAAGCCAATTTTCTTAGCTTTCTTACGGGTTTTTTCAGACCTGGAAAAGCCTGTTATTTTTATTTCTGGAAACCTCTCTCTTAATGCTAAAGCAATAGAGGATGCGATTAAACCTAATCCCAGTAAGGCAACATGTTTAAATGGCATTTTTTATCCCCATGAAATATATCATCTTACCTATCACCCTCCCTCAATCTTCTACTGTGCCAACACTAATCCCTTTTATAAATTGAGGGGTTGAGATACTAAGATTCGATTTTATGCCGAACCTTCTTTATGCATTACTCTTTAGTATTGATTAAAAAAAGTTGAATAGCTCTATATGACTTTTTAGAAAAAAATGAAATATTAAATTCCTTTAGAAAGGTTAGTAGAAGTTTATAGGGTCAACATCAATAGTCAAATATATTGCTTTAGGCGGTTTTCTCTTCTCTAGAATATTCTTTAACAATGGTTGAATTGAAACTGTCTTGGGCGCCTTTAGTAAAATCCTAACCCGATATTTCTTTCGAATTTTTGATATTCTAGCATCAGCAGGTCCATATATTTCCACATCATATTTCTGCAAAGGAAGGATTT
The DNA here is from genome assembly GCA_002699695.2 of Paracoccaceae bacterium. Lineage (GTDB taxonomy): Bacteria > Pseudomonadota > Alphaproteobacteria > Rhodobacterales > Rhodobacteraceae > CACIIZ01. Next base: position 59,550 of record PACC02000080.1, read on the forward strand.
CTTTGGTAAGGTCCTTGGCAAAATTCATTGCCGCCTCATGGGTGGAACTTGAAACAACCAATGCTACCATTCTTCCAAAGGGAGGCACCCTTGCATTTTCCCTTAAATTCTTTTGGGATGTCATAAATCCTTCATCATCATCAGAGCACAGGGTCTTCATTACTGGATCCTCTGGAAAATAAGTTTGGATACAAGCTTCACCAGAAATTTTAAATCTTCCTGCTCGGCCAATCACCTGCCTCAAAAGCTGAAAAGTATTTTCTCCTGCTCGAATATCATCTCCTTTTAGTGCTAAATCAACGTCAATTACTCCTACAAAACTTAAGAATGGAAAATTGTGACCTTTCGATATGAGCTGAGTACCGATTATTATATCAATTTCCCCGCATGTAATTCTTCTAAAACATTCTTTCAAATGTTCCAGAGATCTATAGTGATCAGAGGAAAGCAGTTCAATACGCGCATCGGGAAATAATGATCTGGTTTCTTCTTCTATTTTTTCTATACCCGGACCTATTGGTATGTAACTACATTCATTCCGGCATGATGGACATATTTTAGGAGATTGATACCTTGCTCCGCAAAGATGACAAAGGAGGGCGCTAAACAATTTGTGTTCTACCAATTTTGCATCACAATTACAACACTTGAGCATTTGGAAACAACTCTCACAGACCAGTACTGGTGTGTATCCTCGTCGATTCAGAAACAGTAAAGATTGTTGTTTTTTCTTGATTTTCGAACTAATTTTTTCAACTATTTCTTTTGAGATCCAACTATTTCTTTCACGGTCGCTTGTTCTCAAATCCACTAAACTAATTTTTGGTAAGCTTGCATTTCCAAATCTTTCTGGAAGACTCTTACCTTCATATTTTCTTTCAAGCACATTCACCCAAGTTTCCAGACTCGGTGTTGCTGAAACTAAAATGACAGTAGCCTGAGAGCAGAATCCTTTGAGTACGGCCATGTCTCTACCATGATACCTAATACCTTCTTCTTGTTTGTATGAAGAATCATGCTCCTCGTCGACTATAACTAAACCCAAGTTATGAAAAGGCAAAAAAACTGCTGATCGTGCCCCAAAAACAAGTTTTAATGAACCATCAAGGACAGAATTAAGAATTCTTTTCTTTTCTTTTTTTGAAATTGAGGAATGCCACTCAGCGAAGCCAGATTTAAATCTTTTTCGTAATCTTTCAACAAATGTCGTCGAAAGACTAATTTCAGGGAAAACTACGAGGACTTGCTGTCCCAATAATATAGCTTCTGCTATTGCATCCATATATACTTCGGTCTTTCCTGAACCTGTCACTCCTTTAAGCATGGTAGTTGAATAGGATTTAGATTTTACTTTTGAACGTAATTCGTTAGAAATTTTTTTCTGGAACTTAGACAAGGTGGTGCTAAATGTTACTTGAACTGTAGCAAAATTATACTTGATGGGAACTAAAGTTTTAGTTAGCAACCTTTTCTTTTCTAAATCCCTTATTACAGAATCACTTACATTGGATTCAGTTTTCAACTCTAACTTATCTATTGGCTCATCCCTTAGAGAAGAAAGAACATCTAAGACTCTTTTCCTTTGTGAGGTAAGCCTCACAACTTTCTCTGGGCCAATTTGATAAATGTACTTTGAATAGGATTTCTCTAAATTTAAGTTTGGGTTCAAACAAAGCCTTAAGGCCGTATTTAATGGGAAAAGGTAGTACTCGCTACTCTTTTGAAGAAAGTTTCGAACTTCAATCTTTAAACTAGGTAAATCAAGTACTTTGCTAATTCTTTTCTTTTTGTAAGAAGTCTTCAATGACTGCCCATTAGACCAAACAACTCCTAAAACAATCTTGCTTTTTACAGGTACATTAACAATTGCTCCTAAGGTTACACCACCCTTGGGAACTAGATAGTGAAGGAATTCTGGTCCCCTTTGCGTGGTTACTACAGTTGCTGTGTCACCCTCCTCTAAAAACAGTACACTACTATGTTGGAAAGATTTTTTATCAAGCATAAAAATTTATTTCTATAAACACCATTATAAGGTAGGTTGATCTCAAATAACCAAATCAATTCTCAAAATGTACAACGGAACGAACTTGGACTGAAGGGTAAATAAACAATGGATTTTTTTCTAGATTCGGCTGAAACTCAGGAGATCTCAAAATTTCATGAATTGGGTATAATTGATGGAGTAACCACAAACCCATCATTAATATACAAGTCTAAAAAACCTTTTCGAGAATTAGTTACTGATATATGTGATATTACAAAAGGCCCAGTAAGTGTAGAAGCCATATCCAATTCAAATGAAAAGATGGTCGAAGAAGGTTTCGAACTAGCAAAGATAGCCAGTAACGTCGTAGTAAAATTGCCAATGACCTGGGAAGGGATTAAAGCTTGTAAAATATTGTCAAAAAATGAAATCCCGGTAAATGTCACTTTGTGTTTTTCGTCTACACAAGCAATATTGGCAGCTAAAGCGGGAGCTACATACGTCAGTCCATTTATAGGCCGTCTAGATGATTCAAATATCGATGGAACTGACCTTATTCGTGAAATCAGAACTATTTATACCAATTATGGCTTTACCACAAAAATCTTGGCTGCATCAATTAGAACAAAGAATCATATTACCCAAAGTGCCATTGCAGGTGCGGATATCGCTACAATACCGCCAAATCTATTCCATGATTTGGCCAACCACCATCTGACAGATAAAGGTCTGGAAACCTTTAATACTGATTGGGAAAAGTCAGGTCAGAAAATACTTTGATTTTCCTAATTTAAAACTGAAGATTTTGGAAAGCAAATGATGCCTGCTGAAACAAAAATGCCTGAAAAATTAAGAAAAGCTATTTTCAATAATCCTGAATGGATCCTACATGATAGCGAGCTACTGAAGCACCTAATTGCCACAGAAAAAAAATATGATTCTGATCGAGTAGTGGATTTACGTGATGTTATTGTGCAAAAAACAAATTTAGATCTTGAAAATATTTCAAAATCCCATGATTCCACTATTTCTGCAGCCTATGAAAACTTTTTAGGTGCTTCAAATCTACATAGATGCATAATCAATGTCCTTGACCAAAAAACTTTATCGGGCTTTTTAGATGCCCTCGACACGGACATAGCAAAAATCCTACAGGCCTCCGAAATTAAATTGTTCATATATGACAATTCATTGCCTGAAGTGGAACATCAAAATTGGAAACCACTAAGCAAACTTCAGATGATAGAATTATTGAAATTAGCAAAACTATCAACAAAAAATATTGTTTCATTACGTTCTCAAAAAGAAAATGTTCTGAAGGCTAATGACTTAAAATCACAGAATGC
>PACC02000026.1 GCA_002699695.2 Paracoccaceae bacterium
AATAAAATAACTGTTTCGGGGGGGCATTCTTTATCAGATAATGATGCAGTGACTTATACTACTAATTCAGGTGGCACTGCCATTGGTGGATTAACTAATGGTGGCACATATTACGTAAAAAACTTGAGCGGAAATACTTTTGAAGTTTCTAGCAGTTCTGGCGGTTCAACGATTGATTTACTTCCTGAACAGAGAAATTTTAATTCTCAAAGCTCTGTTTCCGGTAGTAGAATATATTTACCTTCGCATAAATTCTCAGTTAATGATGCTGTCACTTATTCTGCTGAAGGGGGAACTGCAATAAATGGATTAACCGATGGTCAGACTTATTATGTGGTCAGTAGCGGTAGTGGAAGTTATTTGAGGCTCAGTAGTACGCATGGTGGCACGGCTCTTATTATAAGTGATGGCCCTTCTTCTGAAGTGCACAAACTTACTGGAGCAAATGCAGGTTCTGCTTCTGAAACCCATGAATTTAATGGACCCCATGCAGGTGAGAACGAAACGCACACTTTTACAAACCAATACGCTGGTCTAAGTGAATCACACTCTTTCATTAGTACTCAATATGCTAGTGCTTCACAAAACCACACCTTCAAAGGTCACACAGCAACGGCTACAGCAGTAGAAGATGAGGATGATGTCGCTGATCCAGAATACTATAACAATAAAACTTTGGATTATGAGCGCGCCGCGGTCGTTGTTGGGACAGTATCGATGACTAGTCCACTAGCAATAAGACTTAGCACTGATCATCCAACGGAAAAATTAGGCTTTTATGGAAGTACTTTTAATTATGATACCAATGACCAAAAGAGTGGCGCATCACTCCCTCCAACAAAAACTGTAAATGATGTTAACTTAGAAACACGAGAGGGTGCAGTAAAGTCAATGGACTATATAGATGCGGGTATTGATAAATTTCATGAAGTTAGTAATGCTATATCCATTAGCGCATCTCGCTTAGGTCATGCTGTAGAAAATACTTTAAATTCACTCATTAACTCAGAGGCGGCAATAGGTGATATTCTCGATGTTGATTATGCCATTGAAGCAACTACCTTTGCGGTAAGCTCTATGGTTAAAGATACTTCTGTCGCAATGTTAGCTCAGGCTAATGCTCCTAAGCAGGCAGTTAATACCCTAGTCGGAAGAGTAATGGAAAGCCAATGGGATCCAACATTCTTTCTTGTTCAGGGTGGAGGCTATAGATACAAAAATATTTAGTTTTCTGACTAGTATTGTTTTTAACTTTCTACCTTGGAAAATTCCCCCAATCATTTTTTGATTTTCTCAGTAATCAATAGATAGATTTGTGGTTAGTTTGGGTCATCTTTCAAAAAAGCTTATGATTGACTTGCTATATATTGACTAACGGATGTAGTTTGCATACGCATAGGAATAATTTAACTTTTCAAGTGAGGGTAACATGACAAAAGTTCTCCAGGTTACAATTTATAAATCCATATCTGATGATGCTAAACTAGCGGCTTATGCAGAGTTGGCTGGCCCAGCAATGGTAGCGGCGGGAGCCAAATTTCTTGCTAGAGGAATTCCAGTAGCTGTTAAAGAAGAGGGGCAGAAAACTCGAACAGTAGTGGTTGAATGGGAGAGCCTTGAAGCTGCTGAGGCAGGATATAATAGTATAGGCTATCAAGAAGCTCTTAAGAAATTAGATGGAAGCGCTATTAGAGAATTTCGATATGTTGAGGTAGCTTAATGGCTAAGGTGACTGTGCTAAACTGATTTACTCAAATAATATCGATTTTCTGAGGGATAAATTCACAGAGCCCAATTTAATTGAGTATGGTCTCAGCTAGATCAATCCAAAAGAATTTCTCCTTCAATTTCTATGGCGAAGTTCATAGGTAATCCAGCTACTCCGATAGCTGATCTAGCATGTTTTCCTATCTCTGCCCCAAAAACTTTGACAATAAGATCGCTAAACCCATTTATGACAAGATGCTGTTCAGTAAATCCTGGGTAAGAATTGACCATTCCAAAAACTCTTACCCAACCTTTTACACGAGACAATTCACCAATTTCATCCTTTAAATTGGATAAAACAGATAAGGCTATGCCTTGTGCTGCATCTCGTGCCTCTTCCATGGATAAATCCTTTCCTACTTGCCCATAAGGGCCATCAAACGTTCCGTCCGCAGCTTGTCGAGGATGCCCCGATATGAGAGCGCGATCCCCTCGAACGTTGATAAAATTAAAGGGTAGGGTCAAACCCGGGGGTAATTTTATAGGTTTTGGCAAGATAAGGCCTAAGTTTTTTAATTCTTGTTCTGGGGTAGACATGAACTTCTCCTTGAATAATTTCTTGATTTTTAAAATGTATACTAAGAGCTAAAAAAGAAAAAGTATCTCTTAACTATTATACCTTTTAGTTTTACATTGATGAGGTAGGATTTAGCTTCCAAATGATGTAAATAAGTTTAGTGAGCTAACTTTTATGATTTCTTAAATTAAAGCTTATGCCTGGAGTAAACTTGGTCAAAAATTACCTTAAAATTGTTTTGCCTACCGCATTCATTCTTATTTCAATGATCTCGCTTTTTAACCTCATTAGTGCAATGAACGGAGTAAGTGTTGAGAAACATTTTGCAAATGAAAACCCGGTCATTATTTTCACACCAAATGAAACAAGATCTGACATCTTGGTTTTTGTTGCACATGGTTTTGCAGGATCAGCAAGTTTAATGAAGTCAATTGCATTGTCCTTGGCTAAAACTGGTCATAGAACTCTTACTTTTGATTTTCTTGGTCATGGTCGTCATTCATTGCCCTATTCTGGAGATATTATGACGGAAAAAGGGGCAACAAAGCTATTTGTTCGCCAAATCAATGATGTTATCAACTTTTATTTGAAAAAAGAAGGTGTTTCCCAGGCTGTGATTATTGGGCATTCAATGGCTTCTGATTTAATATTTCGAACCGCCCGATTAAATCATCATATTATAGGTACGATTGGGATTTCCAATTATACTGATATGATTAAGAGGGATAAACCGAGCAATGTGCTGATAGCTAACGGGATGTGGGAGCCATCGTTACGCAACAAGGCTATCGATATCCTCAAGTCAATAGGTATTGAAAGTCCTCAAGAAGACGTGGTCTACGGTTCATTCCAAGACCGTTCGGCTAGAAAGATCACCTCAATTGAGAATGCTGATCATGTAGGTATACTGTATTCAAGTAAGACACAAATGGTCGTCAATAATTGGATTAATGATATTACTGGTCAAAAACTTAAGGTTGCAGCTAAAAATATCGGAATCTGGGCTTTATTATTATTTTTTTCTTTATTTTGCTTATTCTTAATCTTTGTTCAAAATATTCCAAAACAAGAACTAAAAAGAACGAATATCAATTTTAATCACTGTATAGTAGGAAATGTAATTGCTTCAATATTTACACCATTTTTGTTAAGTTTTTATTCGATCGATTTACTTCCTTTTACTGCTCACAACTATTTACTTAATCATCTTTTTCTATACGCTTTTCTAGGTTTTTTGTTTACGAAGGGTTCTATTGCATCTTTACCATTAGATAACTTTAATCTCTTAATTTTTACTGGATTAGTTATTTTTTTTACATTAATTTTAGGTGGCGTTCTTGATCAGTATGTAAGCACCTTTCATCTTTCTGATACGAGAGTACCCATTTTTTTCCTTCTCCTCATTGGTTCAATTCCAATTACATTTTTTGTTCAATTGTTTTATCAAAATTGCAATGCGGGTGTGTGGAAAGCTTCCCTGAGTAAGTTATTCCTTATTTTGAGTCTTGCCTTTGCGATGTTTTTAAACTTTGGGGAACTTTTTCTTTTAGGTTATGCTATTCTGTTGCTTCTCGCTTTTTGGTTGGTATTCACCTTTTTATCACACTTGGTGTTAAGAAGAACTGGAAGTTATTTATCAATTGCCTTAGCCAATGGCGTCACTCTTTCATGGACTTTGTCGACGGCGCTCCCACTTTACTTGCCGTGATCGTCCAAAAAACAGCTAAAACAAGGATAGAAGACAAGGGTCCATATTTAGTTTAGAGGTTGAGCCGTATATTGAGTTTTAGTGTATCAACAATACTAAAAATAAGATTTAATTCTTTAAGCAAGCTCTTGCTGTCATCAATAAAATTCTCGGGTTCAAAGATAGAACCAGGTTCAAACATATCCTTTTTTAGCGGAATCATAATAAATAATTCATTTCCAAAAAAACAGCACTGGATATTTTTCCCCCCAAAAACTTCTGCAAGTTCGTTAAGTCTTTCCATGAAAGTGACGGTAATTAAATAGCGGGCTGTAACTTGGTCATCAGAAAAGACTTCAAATTTTTTTTCGAATTTAGGATCCTCGAGTTTTACCTTTTTGAGTGAGTCAAAGGAAAAAGTGCTTTGAAACCAATTACCAATGCTTCCAGCATCTTTTCTGACTACGGTTTTACCTTCAAACTTTTTGTTCATGCTGAGGGTAATCAATATTCCTTTAAATACAGTAACATAATAAGTACTTTTTTTTGTGCGCCTTTTTTGTTCGAGTTCAGTTTCAAAGAGGTCTATTTCCACCCCTTTGTAATTGCCTTTGATATGGTCTTCACTCGTTTCTCTATTAAAATTAGGTATGAGGCCACTATATTCGTATGCACCTGCGCTTTTCTGTGTCTCCGGATGATAATTAAAAGTCCCAAAGAAATTTAAAATGTTAGGAAATATTTCTGTTTTTATAGAGTCTTGGTACAAATCCATGGAACTTGTTATGAACCAGATTATTACTCCGTACGCTAGCAAAATCATAAAGATTACAACTTGGAAAGAATATTCCCCAAATAAGGAATACCAATCTATATTTACCACTCCGAACGGAATTAGGACTATTATGGGAAGAGATATTAAGAAATTTCTGCGGGATTTTTTTAGGGCTAAAAGGCGCCCTTTCTCAAAGCTCGTAACTTTATCGCTTAAGTATTGGTCATAATGTGCTGCGAATCCCGCTTCATATGGTTCATTTTCAGGAAATGATTTTCCCATTCCTTTTGATTTTAGGAGGTTAGGACTCAGGAGCCTAAAGATTCTTATAATGAAAATAAGTCCATTGATTATATCCCTGAACATTGAAAACATTCCATCAAACTTTCTTTTCAGTCATTTCTAGAGGTATTTATCCGCAGAGACAGGTTTTTTAGCTGCCTCATCTGTTTCGTAAAAAGGCATCACTTTGGCATTAGCATATTGTGCCAGAAGATGACCTGGAAATATTTCTATTGAGTTGTTGAGTTGCGCTACTGCAGAGTTATAAAAACGCCTTGCTGCAGCTATTTTAGCTTCAACTTCATTATAAGTTAACTGTGCTTTTACCATGGTCTCGTTAGATTTGAGATCTGGATATGCTTCAACTGAGATCATCATTTTTCCTAATTCTGATCCAAGGGTACTTGCAGCCGATATATGTTCTTTAATAGATGTCGGATCTGTTTGGTCGTAGCCTTCGCTCTCCTTAGTTCTTAGTTTGGTTACATTCTCTAATAGGTTCTTTTCATGAGTCATAAATTTTTTGGCAATTGTCAGAATATTGGGTATTAGATTACTTCTATTTTTAAGCTGAACATCGATACCAGCTAGTGCTTCTAGAACATTGTTCTTATTGCGAATAATTCTTGCATATAAGAAATATAATAGTCCCAAAACTAAAATAATTATTCCAAAAAATATTTCCATATTCATCTCCATTTATTTTAAAGAGCTTTTAAATCAGTATAATTCTAAATTTCTGGCAGTATCTTAGGTTCAATGTTTAATTCATTAGTTCACAAAATGGAAAGTAATTTAATTAAAAGCTTTCACTCTTTTAATCTTTTAATGGATTTGGGTAAATGGATAAAAAGCTTAAAGTAGGATGGTTATCTCTTTTGCATTTTTGGTTAATGTGAAATATTGTTGTTTGATAGCAGAAATCAAAATTAATCCCTATTACATTCTTTTAGCAGGCAGTATAAAAAAATCAGGCAAAGGACAGAGTAAATGCGACATTATGATAGATTTTATTCTTTTTTATTGGTCATGTTTTACATTTCTTTTTTGTCTGTCAACGCTGGTTATTCAGACGAGGATATAAAAGATCAATATCCCCAAAATCCTTTATATTCTAAGCCCGTAGAAGTCATTCCCAATGTATGGACAGCAATTGGTGCAAGCGGTCCTCCAACTTATGAGAATACTGGGCACAATAATAATCTCAGCTTTATTGTCACAGGAGAAGGGGTTGTCGTCATTAACTCAGGGGCTTCGGCTTCTTTAGCGCAGGCCCTTCACGAAGAAATCAAACAAATTACCAGGCAGCCTGTAGTTTTAGTTATTAACGAAAATGGGCAAGGACATGCTATGTTGGGCAATTCTTATTGGCAAGATCAAGGGGTTCCAATAATTGCTCATGAAGATGCAGTACATGAGTTCAATGAAAATGGAGCACAAATTTTAGAGCGAATGCAAAATTATAATCAGGAAAAGGCCGAGGGAACACGGCTAGTAAGTCCAACAAATACTTTTTCTGAAAAGCATATTATTTCTTTAGGAAATAAAGTTATAGAAGTTTTATATTTAGGACCTGCTCACTCTCCAGGTGATGTATCTGTTTGGCTGCCCTCCAATAGATTGGTCATAGCCGGGGATATGGCTTTTCATGAACGCTTACTTCCTATTTTTCCTGAAACTAATACGGCCGAATGGCTAGAAACGTGGGAAAATGAATTTGAAAAGCTTCAAGCGGTTTACGTAATTCCAGGACATGGGCATCCTACCAATATGGCCCAAGTTAGGAGGTATACGCGAGATTACCTCGTTTTCCTGAGAGGAAAGATTAGTGACTTTCTCGATGAAGGAGGAGAACTACAGGATGCTTATTACGTAGATCAATCTCCATTCTCACATTTAAATACTTTTGATGAATTAGCTACTAGAAACGCAGGTCGAGTTTATGAGGAAATGGAATTTGAATGATAGTCTGATTCTATTTTAAAAAATTTGATGCATAATTATTTTTGATCGTGAGAAAAGATTGGTGCCATAGAGTGCTTTATGATATTGCGACCTCTACCTTTGATAGATTTTCTATTTTGTAGGTGATTTTGTCGCCCTTGAGGGGTTTACGTGTTTGTAAAACACTACCAGTCATTATGAG
>PACC02000039.1 GCA_002699695.2 Paracoccaceae bacterium
AAAAGAAGAAGAATCGTGTCCGATGATTTTTCTCAAAGCCATGTTACTATCCAATTAAGAAATGCTAGCAGCAGTGAATACAATCAGCTTTTTTCAGACTTAGAGATTGATCTAAAAAGAACATTAGAGCCGCTAAGACCCAAGTACCCTGAGATGGATTACGGTGTGACCGGGACGTATGCTTTAATGCTACAGATGGGGGATGTATTGGCTAAAAGCCAATATAGATCTTTATCCTTAGCTGTTATAGTAATTTCAGCAATATTGCTTGTTACATTAGGTTCAGTTAGTGGGGGAATTCTAAGTATAATACCAAATATTCTTCCATCGGTTTCAGCTTTTGGGTTAATGGGTTTGCTTGGGATACCTTTAGACGTAGATACTCTCATGATCGCACCGCTTATAATTGGAATAGCTGTCGATGATACAATACATTTCGTGACCCACTATAGAATGAACTTATCAAGAGGTCACAAAGTAGATGCTGCATTAAAGCATACTATTGACGAAGTTGGTCGAGCCGTAACATTTACAACTTTAATATTAGGTTCATCTTTTCTACTGCTAGGATTTTCCGATTATCTCGGAATTGCAAGAGTAGGAATATTTGGTTCGTTTGCCATTTTTGTAGCATTAATTTGTGATTTACTATTTTTGCCCGCTCTTGTTCATGTTTTCAAACCAAAATTTGGTGTCACCCTAAGTAGTAATAGTAAAATGGAAATCTAATGCACACAAAATTCAAATTCTTAGTATTTTCAATTATCATAAGTGCTCTTATGTCTGGGATCTGCTATTCTAAAACTGGGCGTGATATTATGGAAAGGGTAGACGCCAATTCAAGACAACGTAGTGAGGCAGTTTTTTCCCTACTAAAAATGTCCACATGTAAATATGGAATTAAAAATAAAAAAGTAAAATGCACACAATTACCTACAATAAAAGTAATTGAGAGTGTGGCAATCAATACAGGACTGAACCAGAAAGATACTAAGAGTATAGCTTTCATCCGCGAACCACCTGCCGAAAAAGGCGTGGGAATGCTTGTTTACACGTACGACGAAATGGGAAAAGACAATGAAACTTGGTTGTACTTGTCAGCTTTAGGTAAGGTTAAGCGAATTGTTTCATCAAACTCCGATGCAGATTCAGAGCCAGTATCCATTTTCGGTTCAGAATTCACTAATCAGGACCAGGAAACTGGCAAACTAAATGACTATAGTTTTAAATTACTTAAGGAAGGAGAATTTAAAAAAAGTCGTGTTGCTATTATTGAACAAGTACCAAGGCCTCATAGAATGTTCAAAAGTAGGTACTCAAAGAGTATACTGTGGGTTGATTTAGATAAAAACCTAGTTATTAAGGCAAAAATGTATGATAAAAAGGGAACTGAGATACGCCGTTTAATTGCAGGAAAGATAGAAAAAAAGAATAATGTGTGGCTCGCTAGGTCCACAACAATTCTGAACCTTAATACTAAACGACTGTCAAACATGCTATTGGTATCAATTAATTTTGGAATGGAAATAACTTCTGATATCTTCTCAAAGAGATCATTAACGGACAAAGCATTCCGTGAAACACGTTTAAATATCATTCGATCCCAAAAGAAATAGTATGATGAAAGCTCTACTATCAGATCTAGCTTTTGTTACATTTACTTTAACATTCACTGTCAACGTTTTTGCAAAAGATATAGCGGAGGATTATTTTAAATTAGAACTCGAGGACAGTCTTGAATTAGACCTTGAGGACAGCCTTGAATTACCGACAGAACAGTTTACTGAAGAGAAAATACAAAATGGGACTTTCAGCTTAGCCAATAAGAGAACTCCCATTTGGGATTTACTAGAAAGCTCATTAACACTTGGAAATTTTAACAGTAATGTAGCAGGCATTAGATCGTCAAAAAATACGTTAACATTAAATGTTTCAACATCAACTGATATTCCTTCAGTTGGATTCATGGATATTTCAGCAAATATAGGACTTTGGGAAGGAAAGAAAAAATTTAACAATGAGCTCATGCTTTTTACTATTCAAAATTCGTTTAGTGACATCCAATGGAAAATAGGGAAATTCCACAAATCTTGGGGCAATGTTGATGGTGCATTAGTTTTGGACATTATAAATCCAGCAGAAACAATTCTAAGAAAAAAACTTCCTGGAATGGAACTCTCCTCTAGATGGTTGGCAGAAGTAACTTTCTACAACGGAAGAAACACTTCCGAATTTTTTACGAACTTTAGAAACGATACCATTCACGATGTGGCTGCTGCTTCAAAAAAATCTGGTTTTGAATTTGGATTAAAGTCATCCTATGATATAGATAACGGTCAAATTAGTTTCTATTTAGCCTCTATATACCCGCAAAAAGGAGTAATAAATATAGCAACAGGACTAAGTCATTCAAACCGTTACAAACTGTTAGGCCTTAGTATTCAAAAAGATCTAAGAAATTTTCTACTGAACTTTGACTTAGCCCAAAAAATTGATCTAAATAGATCAACTCTGAAAAATTTAAAAGCATGTAATAGAATTGATGGTGCAGCAAGTCTTGAATATGCTCATACCCCCTATGAAAAATGGTTCTTTAAACTAGAAAGTTCTATTTGGGAAAATAGTCTAGAACCTTACTATATTCCTAGTTCATTAGGTTTTGTAAGGGATGAAAACCAAAGCTTGAATTATAGTTTAGCTTATTCAAAAAATACTACTGATGAAAAATTCAATAACACAATTTCTTTTGGGGGCAATGGAAATGGCAATTCCATTTATCTTTCAGGCGAGTCTACCTATTCTGTTTCAGATAATACCAAACTCAAGGCAAATTTTCTTTTTCTAGATACCCAAGTCAAGGATTCAAACTATTTTCCTGGTAATTCGAATTGGTTTAATTTTGGAGTAACAAGATATTTTTAACAATATAGATATGATGATAAACTTACTAATCATAGCCTGACTGATGAATTTTTGTTAACTAAGAACTTCTAAAAATGTATACGTTTTGTATTGAATTGTAAGTTTTGACTAAAAGTTTATTTTCACAAATAAGACTTTTCTTTTTAAACATTTTTCCACAATATATCCTGCGGCTAATGAGATTAATAATTAGGGTAGAAAATGTCGTTGAATAAAGGCTTTATGGTTGTTGTTGATATCAGTGGTTATACTACCTTTATAAGAGCTCATAGTAGTTCAAAAAAGCCAAGTTTATTTCGGAAAGTTATTGAAAAAATTAATGATGGGCATGGTGAGCACATAATTAGTGATCTACTAGAAACAGTAATCAATGAACTCGAAGGAACTCTTACAATCAATAAACTAGAAGGAGATGCTGCCTTATTTTATGCCATTCCAGCTGACGCAACTGATTTTTCCAAGAACCTCATTCGCAAATTAGAAAATAGTATAGAGATCTTTAATAAAAGAATAAACGAATTGCTATTTATTCAGGCTTGCCCATGTATTCCATGCAATGAAATTGTTAACTTGAAATTGAAATGCTTTGTTCACTATGGGGATTTTCTCATTAAGAAAGTAAGTAGATTTAAAGAAATTGCAGGGGAAAATGTCATCATTCTACATCGCCTCATGAAAAATAGCATCCCACATAACGAATACATTTTATTCACCGAAGAGGCTGCAAAAGTGAGTGCAATTGATGAGTTAAAAAATGTAGAAATTAGAACTGAAAAACTTGATGACTTTGGCAAAATGCAAGTCCAAGTACATTATCCATCTGCGGAAGAGTTCAAAGCACAAAAGCCCTCAGTTTTTATTAGACTCAAAAATATCATACCAATGCGAAGATATTTTTCAAACAAGAAAACTGAAGACAAACTAAAGAAAAAATTATCTGTTCAATGAACCTTAATTGAGTATTTTGCCTGCTGCCACAATAATTTAAATGAAAAAATAAAAAAGAAATTTTGCTTATCCAATTAAAATATACAACTGCTCTCATTCAATTTCGAATAAGTCTGAGCTTGATTTATTGAAAAAAAATAAATCTCTCCCTTTCCTTTGCCCGTAATTTTCCTTAGACAAACTTCTTATGAAGGATAAATCTAAGAATAAATTGACCCAATATGGATTTGGAACTCAAATCAGACGTTCTCCTTTTTTCCATGCTACTATAGATTCTGGAGCTAGGGATTTTTCCGTCTATAACCACATGTATATTCCTAGAGACTTTGGCGACCCCGAGCAAAACTTCTGGAATCTGATCAATGCGGCTATTCTATGTGATGTCTCTGTTGAGAGACAAGTTGAAATAAAAGGACCAGACGCTAAGAAATTTGTGCAATTATTAACGTCCCGAGATATTTCAAAATGTTCGATTGGGCAATGTAAATACGTACTCATTACTGATGAAGCCGGAGGAATACTAAATGATCCAGTACTATTGCGGCTGGGAGAGAATCATTTCTGGTTATCGCTTGCCGATAGCGACATACTTCTTTGGGCAAAAGGTGTTGCTGTGCATTCAGAAATGAGCGTTGAAATTTGTGAACCCGATGTTTCTCCATTACAACTTCAAGGGCCCAAATCGAAAGAAATAATTCGTCAAGTTTTTGGCAATGACGCTGCCTGCTTAGGCTATTACAAATTGATGGAGTTAGAATTTTTAGGAATACCCTTGGTCGTTTCAAGAACTGGTTGGTCAAGTGAACTAGGATATGAAATATTCCTACGCGATGGCTCTAAAGGCACATTTTTGTGGAACAAAATTATGGAAATTGGGGAACCTATTGGTTTAAAACCTGGCCACACATCTACAATCAGAAGAATTGAGGGAGCCATGCTATCCTATCATGCTGACGCAGACTCTAGAAATAATCCCTTCGAGCTTGGCCTTGATCGGCTAATAAACTTAGACATAGAAGATGATTTTATAGGGAAGGCTGCTCTCAAGAAAATTAAGAAATCTGGCGTTAAGAAAAGACAAGTCGGGCTCGTGATTGATTGTGACCCCTTGCTTGCTCCCAATAATGAATTTTGGCCAATCACTGAGAATAACCAACAGATTGGGGAAATAACATCTGCGGTATTTTCTCCAAGATTAAAGAAAAATATAGCCCTAGGAATGATTTATATAGAATTTGCTCAATTAGGAAAATCCGTAACCGTAGGAATTAATGGCTCATTATATGCTTGCGTTCAAGTAGAACTTCCGTTCTACGATCCAAAGAAGAAACTAGTAAAACAATAAGATAATTATTTTCTAGAGCTTACAGCTCATATCCTGACCACAGCACAATGGTGATTTTATTTTTCCGTGCTCATTGGGACATCGAGAAATCTGAACTTCACTACCGTCATCTAGTTTAAGTTTGTTTGAATTGATGTTTATGAACTTTTGTATTAGAAAAATAGTATATATTGCGGTAATCAATGAGCTGAACTTTATCGTAATGTGATAGGTTAATGTTTTCAGATTTTGTGTTAGTCAATTAAAAGGAATCTGCTATGAAGAGTATGCTTTTTTCACCAATTTCAATCGGTGATTTAGTCCTCAAGAATAGAATAGTTGTAGCACCAATGTGTCAGTATTCAGCTATAGATGGCTCTGCAACAGATTGGCATCTCATGCATCTAGGACAATTTTCTATTTCTGGATCTGGACTCACATTTATTGAAGCTACTGCAGTTGAGGAAAAAGGACGAATAACTCCTGGTTGTCTGGGACTTTATTCAGATAACAATGAGAAGGAATTAGAAAAAATAGTCCAATTCTTTAAAAAATATGGGAACTCAAAGATTGGGATCCAACTCGCCCACGCTGGACGAAAAGCTTCCACTGAAATACCTTGGCAAGGTGGACTTCCCCTTGAAGAAGGAAATGATCAGCGCTGGGACACAGTAGCACCTTCAGCAAAAAGTTATTCATCTAATTGGCCGTCCCCGAGCGAACTCGAAACCTCAGGTTTAAGAAAAATATTGGATTTTTTTGTCGCAGCAGCAATAAGATCTGTGAAGATAGGTTTCGATGTCATTGAGTTGCACATGGCTCACGGCTATCTTTTGCACCAATTTCTTTCTCCAGTAAGTAATACTCGTTCAGATGAATATGGACAAACATTAGAAGGACGAATGCAATTTCCATTAGAAGTCTTCAGAGCCGTAAGAAATGCTATACCAGAGAACTTTCCTCTTGGCGTTAGGTTTTCGGCCACAGATTGGATCGAAGATTCCTCTTGGGATCTGACTGAAGCCATCATATTTGGAAAGGAACTAAAAAAATTGAAGTGTAAGTTTATAGATGTTTCTAGCGGAGGAAACTCCCCAAGGCAAAAGATATCATCTGGACCAGCATATCAGACTGGTTTTGCTGCTGAAATTAAGAAACAAGTTGGACTCACGACAATAGCAGTTGGCCAAATAAATGAACCCTTCCAAGCGGAATCAATTATAGTTACTGGACAAGCCGATATGGTAGCTATAGGCAGAGGTATGCTATATAATCCACGGTGGGCTTGGCATGCAGCAGAAGTTCTCTCCAATGAATGTGCATACCCACCCCAATATGCGAGGGCTCATCATTCATTGATTGGGTTACCAATACCGGGAAACCCACAAAAATAATTAAGTATTTACTGGTTAACACTGAATGCTAAAAGCAAAAATTTGATTAATCTTCTCATATATGAAAATTGTACTGAAACTTTATAATCTTGCTAAAAATATAGAAGGTATTCTAGTTAATTGGTATTGGATAAGTTTAATCAGCATCTGGCTAATAAGCATGGCCTTAATATGGTATGTCTTTTCATAGCCTATTGCGCCGCCCACAGACACCCTTCCTTTTATGATAAATGATGAGCAATTTTCTTCATAAAAGATAATCCCTCCTTCAATTCACCTATAGTTATATATTCATCCGGTGCGTGAGCTCTAGAAATTGACCCCGGTCCACAGACAACCGTAGAGAGACCTGCTGCACTAAAATATCCCGCATCTGTACCAAATGACACTACACCTCGGCTATTCTTACCTGTTATTTCACTAATGAAACGTGCGGCTCTTTCTGAATTCATATCGTCGAAGGGAGGGACAGATACTTCAGTTATCACCTTAATTTCAGCATTTTCATTAATGTCCTTCATAGGCGGTAACAAAACTTTATCTGCATATTCTTTTATTTCTGCAATAATGGCTCCACTATCTTCTCCTGGCATCGGTCGAAACTCCCAATCAAAGTTACACCATCCAGCAATTGCATTGCGAGCTGTACCACCTTCAATCTTACCAACGTTAAATGTTGCGTATGGTGGTTCAAACAATGAATTGGAATGCGGTAAACATGCTAACCGGTCTCCTATTTCCTCAATTTTTGCAATAAGTCTCATGGCAACCGAAATAGCACTCACGCCCTTATTAGGATTACAGGAGTGAACTTCAAACCCAGTGATTTCGGTTCGCATTTCATCTCCACCTTTATGACCAGTAATAATATTCATTTCTGTCGGCTCTCCCACAATAACAATCTCTGGAGAGCAGTCTATGAATTCCGGACTATTTAAAAGAACTGGTAGTCCATACCCACCTGTTTCTTCATCGAACGTGAATGCTATATGAATAGGTTTTTTTAGATTCATTTCCTTAAAAATAGGAATCGAAGCCAAAACACAAGCCAAAAAACCTTTCATGTCAACAGAACCCCGTCCATAAAGACAGTTGTTCCGTTTTGTAAGGGTGAAAGGATCGCTTTGCCATTTTTGACCTTTCACTGGGACCACATCGGTGTGCCCATTCAAAACTATCCCACCATCAACTACCGGTCCTAGCGTTGCAAAAACATTCGCCCTCTCACCAGATAAATCGAAAGAAAGTGCTACCTCAATTCCATGCCCCTCAATATACTTTTTTATGTAATTAACTATACCATAGGTTGAAGTTCCCGAAACACTCGGAAATGCAACCAGCCTCTCAAGGATTTCTACAGCTCTAGCCAGCATCTCCTCTCCCCCTTAAAAATTTCGTGTATCCAATAAACTATTGACAACTCTCTCACATTGTAGCTAGCCTTACTCCTTCACTCTAATAGCATAAGTTAGTTCTTAAGTAAGAACACAGTCGATTAAAATCATACCAAAACTTGGGAGACATGTAATGAAAAAGTTATTAATAACACCGATATTTGTTAGCCTCATGGCATTATCAGGCCAAGCCTGGGCTGCCTGTGGTTCAATATCAATGGCCGACATGAATTGGCCTTCAGCTACTTTGATGGCAAATGTGGATAAAATAATCCTAGAAGAAGGTTACGGCTGCGTCATTGAAATGGTGGCAGG
>PACC02000043.1 GCA_002699695.2 Paracoccaceae bacterium
ACCACAATACCCGGCTGCATGAATTATTCCATCATGCATGACCAGTTTTGGTAATTGATCAAGAGGAAAAGTGACATAGCCATGCCAGTGATTTGATATTAAGGTACCTTTCAAATCAGGGAAAATTCCTAAGAGACCATTATTGAGATTATCGGAACGATTTTCATTTCCAAACCGAACTCTTCTACCACCAATAAGTATTCTAGTACGATCGGGTGATGGCCTAAAATAATAGAATACATTAAGCGCCTCACCAAAAGTGCTAAGTTTTGGCATCAAGCTCCTGACTCTATTTTCTCCAATAGAATCCGTGGCAATCATTTCAGAGATCACAGGTACCAACCTTTTTCTTAGCCAAGGTATATTTTTGTCTGTGTAGGCATTGGTTGCTATTATAAGGTGTTTTGTTATTATTTTTCCTCTTTCTGTACTTACTTTAAAAAGGTTGTTTTGTTTTTCAGCACCAAGAAATTTAGCCTTACTAAAAATAAAGCCATTTTTTTCTGAAACAAGCTTTGCCATTGATGAGACCAGTTTGGCTGGATGAATTGAGCCGATGTCCTTATCAAAGTGTCCCCCAATGTATTTAGGGCTATTAATGAAGTTTTGAATATCTTTTTTCTCTACAATATCTGTTTTTGACCCGACATTATCATATAATTCTTCTGCTTCACGCTTTTGGTTTTCAAAAGCTTTTTGGCTGGTAGCACCTACCAACATCCCATTTTTTTCCAAGTCGCATTCTATTTTTTCATTTTTTATGAAATTGTAGAGATCATTTCGCGCTATAGTACCTTCTTCTATGAGTCTTTTTGCCAAATCCAATCCAAATCTTTTTTTCAAAACCTTGAAACTTGGTTTAATTTTACCGCTCGTTATTCCTCCATTTCTGCTAGAAGCACCATAACCAGGCATTTTGGAATCGATAATGACCACTTTAAGATTTGCATACAAAAGAGTTAAAGCTGCGCTTAAACCCGTATATCCTGAGCCAACAACAACAACATCAGCATTTGATTGCCAATCTCTTTCTTGAATTGGGGAAGGTTTTGCATGGAGCCACCAATAGGGTTCAAATGTAATCTCTTGATTTGGTTTCATTATCAGAAGTTTATAAATTTTTAAGGTTTGACCCATCCTATTAGGGTTTTTTGTTCGGAAATGATAGAATGGGAAAAGTCATGTAGTCAAATTTATTTGGTAGTTTTCAAAATATTACTTTAGGAAAGGACTATGTTTAAATATCTGAAATTAAGAAAGAAGAATGAGGCTTCTTTAGCAAAAGCAATATTACTTGTACTTTTAGGACTTTTTCTTTTGGATATTATGGGAGTAATCATCAAGTTTATGGGCGAAAAATATTCTGTCTTGCAATACGCTGTAGCTCGAAATGGTTTTGGTTTGTTACCGGTTCTAGTTTTTTTGTTTTATTCTTTTGGGTTTAAAAAGGATAGCGGGCGATTTAATTTAAGAGATAAGGCCATATCGATAAGTAGAGGTTTAAGTATCGTTTTTGCTCAATTTTTCTTTTACCTTTCGCTCATGAAACTTGAGTTTGCGACGGCTACTACACTGGCTTTTGCCAGCCCTATATTCTTGACAGCATTATCCATTGCCATACTTGGAAATGTTGTGGGACCTTGGAGGTGGTTAGCTGTAGCGATGGGCTTTTTGGGTGTTGTCATAATCATTAGGCCCGGGTCGGATATTTTTACTTATGATGCCTTACTTCCTTTAGGTGCGGCCTTTGGGTATGCTCTTGCTGGTGTATTGGTAAAATTATTTCCAAAGGAAGTGCATACCGCTAAGATACAGTTCTATACTCAAATGACAACATTGATTGCCACTATTTTTATAGCACTTGTAACATTTTCTTTTAGTTTCATAGAGTCCAGTACTGATTTATTTCTTTTGGCAGCCATGGGCATATCCGGTGGAGTGGGAGTTATATTATTGATCGCTGGTTACCGTATAACAGAACCAAGCATAATAGCACCTTTCGAGTATTTTGCTTTGCCAATATCTTTTGCCCTTGGGTGGATATTCTTTATGGAATGGCCCTTCGATAGATTGTTTCCCGGTATTTTGGGTATAGTCCTGGGAGGAATGATCATAGCATGGAGAGAAGGTAGAGCGCGGTATATTAGCGGTAATTGATTATTTCATCAGACAGATTTCTTTAAAGTCGAGACTCGTATAGATTTTAATTCTTTAATGCAACGAATTTGAGAGTTAGCTATTGTAAGAAAAATTTTATATTGACGTCAGTATTCCAAAAAATTCTGGAAATCCATCTAAGACCATTTTGGTCGATAAATAGACCAAAAAAATCAAACCAAGCCACGATAACCATGAGTATCTAGTCAGTACATTCATAATAATTGTTGCAAAAAAGGCCATGAACATTATAGCCAAAACTAAACCAAAAATCAAAAGGGTAGTGTCTTCTCTAGCTATAGCAGCCACCGCTACAACATTATCTATCGACATTGAAACATCAGCTAAAGTAATTGTTACCAATGCACTGAATAGCTGTTTGGCAGGAGATCCTTGATATGATTTTTGATCAGAGCATACTTCTTTTTTGTCATTTAATTTTCCCTTAAGTTCCTTATAAAATCGCCAACAGACTAAAAACAAAAGTAATCCACCAAAGAATAGGATACCGGGGATACTCAATAGAATTGACGCTATAGCTGCAAAAAATATCCTGAAAAAGGCTGCTAGAGCCATGCCGAGAAAAATCGCCCTTTTCCTAAGTTTTGGTGGTAAGCCTGAGGCTGCCATTCCAATAATAAGGGCGTTATCTCCTGACAAAATTAGGTCAGCAAAAATAATCTGGATGATATTTGCAAACTGTTCGGTCATTTACCTTTTTTGAAAGATTTTTGTTTTTTGTTGGCCCTTATATTATTATTTCAATAATCCGCATAAGGTTTTCCTAAAAGCATTTCAACTCTGGATTTTTTGGTTTTACAGCTTTTCCAATTTTGGCTGATAATTTGATAGCTTCGATCACCAACAAAGTTTTTAATCCATCCTCTCCAGAGCAAACCGGTTCCTCCTTACCTTGCACCACTGAAATAAAATTGTTCAATTGTGCCGACAGCGGCTGATTTATATTGTTGTCCGTTGGACTTTGATTAGATTGAATAGGTTCCCACCAACTTCTTTCATTCAAGCTTTTCCATGACTTCAACTTAGGTAACTCTAGTGATCCATGAGTCCCACCAATCCAATAGCAGGATTCTTTTTGATTAGGATAAATAGGATTTTCACCTGACGTATGTTCCCAGCTCCACGGCGCCACGATGGTATCTGAAATAGATAATGTGCCAATGGTTCCATTTTTAAACCTTAGGCTCACTACAGCCGAATCTTCCACTTTCCCTTTTCTATTGGCATTTGATTCGAAACTGTGAACACTCTCTATTTCTCCAATAAGATATCGCATAAGGTCAATGTCATGAGTTAAGTTTATAAGAACAGGTCCACCGCTAATACTTTTTCGCCAGGAATTAAAATAATCATTAGGCTTAAACAACCAACACATAGAGTGGCTAGTAACTAGGCGTCCTAATTGACCTGAATCGATTGTATCTTTTGCCTCCCTTATTATTTTATTGTGCCTACGGTGATGACCAGTTAAGAGGTGGACATTTTTCTTCTTAGCACATTGTACCAGGGATAGAGCACTTTCAGAATCTGATGAGAGTGGTTTCTCAACAAGAATGGGTATTCCCCGGTCAATGAAATCCAAAGCGTTTTCCACATGTATTGAGTTTGGTGTGGCTATTATGGCTCCATCAGGTATTTGAGTCATTAGTGCTTCTGTGACGTTAGAAAAATGTGAAAAACCATTATTTTTGCAAAATTCTATGCTTTCATTACTTGGGTCTACAATGAAATCCAGCTCACACATCTTATTGTTTTGAATTACCTGAATGTGTTGTCTACCAGCTAATCCAGCACCAATTACAGCTATTTTCATGTTTTCAAACCTCCAGGGTAACATTTATAATCGATGATCTTAGTTTCTTATGCGTTCTATCCTGAAAGCTCATTAGGATTAATTTTCATATTGTTTAAAATCAATTTTGAATACTTGGACTTGATAAGCTATAACCCCTCGAGGCTCAATCTGATTTAATTATTCGAAGAAGAAATATGAAAAGAAAAAAAACTATATATGATGTTTTTGTAATAGGCGGGGGGATCAATGGATGTGGCATTGCAAGAGATGCTACAGGAAGGGGATTAAAGGTTTGTTTAGCAGAAATGAGTGATCTGGGAAGTGGAACTTCCTCAGCATCGACTAAACTAATTCATGGAGGACTTCGCTATTTAAGGTATTTTGATTTCAGATTAGTTAGAGAATCCCTGAAAGAGCGAGAAGTACTTCTTAAGAACATGCCACATATTTGTTGGCCGATGCGTTTCGTACTGCCAGCTCCAAAGGCTATGCTTCAGAAAATGGTCATCAGGTTGGGACTGTTCATCTACGATAATTTGGGAGGTCGTACTATTCTGCCAGGGACCAAAACTATAAGAGCCAGGGATCCCAATCTAGGTACTATTTTAAGGAATAAGTTCTCTTCTGCATTTGTTTTTTCAGATTGTTGGGTTGAAGATGCAAGATTGGTGATACTGAATGCAGTTGATGCAAAAAAAAGAGGTGCTCAGGTATTAACCCATACAAAGGTAAAGAGCATAAAAAGAGAGGAAAAATATTGGAAAGTTACGACTGAGAGTAAAGTAGGAATTACTAAGGAATTTTTTTCATATTCAATTGTAAATGCAGCAGGACCATGGGTAAATGCTTTTAACAATAATATTTCAAAAGAGAATACTTCAATTCACTTGGTGAAAGGTAGCCATATTGTCGTCAAGAAAATGTTTGAACATAAAAATTCTTATTTTCTTTTGGGACAAGATGGAAGGATTATTTTTGTAATTCCTTTTCAGGAGGATTTCACTCTAATTGGAACTACAGAAAAGCCCCATGATGATATATCTCGGGAACCAACTTGTTCAAAAGAAGAGAAGAAATATTTGATTGAATTCGCCAATAGTTACTTTAATTCGAATTTAGACTTGGAAAGCGTTGTTTGGAGCTATTCGGGAGTTAGATCACTTTACAAAAATTTGACCGATAACCAAGGTTCAATGTCCTCCATTACTCGTGATTACATGCTACATGTGGAATTAATTAATGAGCTGCCCATTCTGACTGTTTATGGTGGAAAATTAACTACATATCGCAAATTAGCAGAAAATGTACTTTTCAAAATGAAGTCTTATTTTCCAAAGATGGGAGAATCTTGGACCTCAGAAGAACCGCTCCCAGGAGGAAACTTTAAACTAAATGAAAAAGCTCGTCTTGTTAAAGAGCTGCGAGAAAAGTATTCTTTCTTGGACGAAAAGTGGTCAACTAGATTGATAAATAGTTACGGCACTCTTTGCGACGGTTTACTAGGAGATTCCAAGACTAAGGAAGATCTGGGCATCGATTTTGGTCATTCATTGACTGAAAAAGAAGTTAAGTGGTTAATCGAGAAGGAGTTTGCTAGTTGTGAGGAAGACATACTTTGGAGAAGAACGAAGTTAGGCCTGAGATTTACTAAAAAGCAAGAAAAAAAATTATCTGAATGGTTCCAAAACAATCTCTCAATGTAACTATTATAAAAATTGGAGAAGCAAGAATGTCTTACATAGTCGCAATTGATCAAGGAACCACTTCAACTAGGTCTATCTTATTTGATAGAAATATGAAGGCAGTAAGTGTATCTCAGAGAGAATTTAAACAATATTTTCCTAAATCAGGATGGGTGGAACACGACCCTAATGATCTATGGAACACAACAGTACTGACATTTAAGGAAATTTTGGAAAAATCAGGCCTTTCTGCGGGGAAGGTTGCTGCAATAGGAATTACTAACCAAAGGGAAACCACATTAGTCTGGGATCGTAAAACAGGGCATTGCCTATCAAACGCAATAGTTTGGCAGGATAGGAGAACAAGTGAATTTTGCAAAGAATTAAGAGAGAAGTCTAATGAGGATATGATCATAAGAAAGACAGGTCTTTTGTTAGATCCTTATTTTTCTTCTACAAAGCTCAATTGGTTATTGAATAATATTCCAGATGGAATGGCTAGAGCAAAAAATAGAGAGTTAATTTTTGGTACTGTAGACACATATTTGATCTGGAAATTAACTGGAGGGCGTTCGCACGTTACAGACGCCACTAATGCAGCGAGAACAATGTTGTTCAATATCCAGGATAATCATTGGGATGAGGAAATTTGTGATTTAATGGATGTACCAGTGAGCATGCTGCCAAAAGTTTTAGATTGTTCGGACAATTTTGGTGAAGTAGATGAAAGTATTTTTGGTGCAAGGATTCCAATCCTAGGGGTAGCTGGAGACCAGCAGGCCGCTACACTGGGTCAAGCCTGTTTTAAACCAGGTATGATAAAATCTACTTATGGGACGGGTTGTTTTTCTCTCATTAATACAGGAGCTCAAATGATTAAGAGTACTAATAAGATGTTAACCACCATAGCATACAGACTTGATGGTAAAACAACTTATGCTTTGGAAGGATCTATTTTTGTGGCAGGTGCAGTGGTACAGTGGTTACGAGATGAAATGAAATTCCTAAGAGCTGCTGAAGAAAGTGATGATTTTGCTACAGCCGCTGACCCAGATCAACGAATATATTTTGTTCCTGCCTTCACCGGATTAGGAGCACCATATTGGAATCCAGATGTAAGAGGTGCTATTTTTGGTCTAAATAGGAATACGGGACCAGAGGAATTAGTTAAATCTGCTCTTGAAAGTATTGCTTACCAGTCTTTAGATCTCATAAAAGCAATGAAATCAGATTTTAGATCTTCAAAAGAGGATATTGTATTGAGAGTGGATGGTGGTATGGCGGCATCCGATTGGACTATGCAGTATTTATCTAACATCATTCAAGCACCAGTCGATCGTCCAAAGTTTCTTGAAACGACCGCCTTAGGGGTAGCTTGGTTAGCAGGGATGAAGACTGGTATTTATCCAGATAAGTTGGGTTTCTCAAAGCAATTGGAGACTGACAAAAGATTTACTCCTAATCTTCCACCAAAAGATGCTGATTCTTTATATAAAGGATGGCAGCGGGCAGTTTCAAGCATTCTTTGAAAATCCTAAATAATCTTTTTTAATAATAAATTAGCAACTAATTAATTGGGTGTTTTTATTTCTCTTCCAAATATTTTTGAAAGAGCATGCCAATCATTTTTTAACAAAGATGGATTAAAAAAGTTGGAAATTTTAGTACTCCTTTTGGGATATTCCCAATAAACTAGTCCAATACCCTAATTTTGAGTTGAAGGAATAATGAAAAGACATTAATGAATGACGTTGACTATAGGCTTTTTTTGCCCTCTTCTAGGAATACATGAGGACCTTTTCATGTTCATTACTAATTTAGTCCTTAGGTATAGGTTACTTGATAGTCTTCACTGAAAAACCACAAAATATGTTTTAACCAAAGTAGGGAGTTTCTTGTGTCTAAATTAGCATTGAAGGTTCAAGATTTGGTGAAACATTATGGTGGTCTCCAGGCTGTACGTGGCATTAGTTTTGAAGTTCCTGTTGGGGGAATATTTGGTCTTATTGGGCCTAATGGTGCTGGTAAAACAACCACATTCAACATGATTGCGGGATCTGAAATTCCAACTAGTGGGAAAATTTTTTTATATGATTCAGATATAACAGGATTTTCCACTCATAAATTATATGAATTAGGGCTTATCAGAACTTTTCAATTAAGCCATGAGTACAAAAAAATGACCGTTTTAGAGAATCTGATGGTAGCTGGTTCTAATCAGCTTGGAGAAAATATTTTTAGCACATGGTTTTCAAGTGAAAAGGTTAAGTTTCGAGAAAAAGAAGTATTTGAAAGAGCATTAGAAAGTTTGGAATTTCTGGGTTTGATCAAGTTAGCAGATGAATTAGCAGGAAATCTTTCTGGTGGTCAGAAAAAACTGTTGGAGCTTGGGCGAACGATGATGACAGATGCTAAGCTTGTTTTACTTGATGAGCCTGGTGCGGGAGTAAATCCAACTCTTATGTTGAAAATAATTGATATGATAAGGCGATTGAACAAAGAGAGGGGTTACACATTTTGTATCATTGAACATGATATGGATTTGGTAGCAGACCTATGTCAAAAAATTGTAGTTTTGTCCGAGGGGCAAGTTCTTACTGAAGGAACAATGTCGGAAGTAAGAGATGATGATAGAGTTATTCAGGCTTATTTTGGAGGTGGAACAGGCTAATGTTGCGAAACAGAATTTTGGCTGTCGAAAATTTATTCGCTGGATATGGAGAGACAGAGATTCTTCATGATATAAATATTGAAGTTGCAGGTCATGAGATAGTTTCCATTATTGGACCTAATGGTGCTGGTAAGTCCACTGTTATGAAGGCTATTCTTGGTATTTTAAATATTAATAGGGGTAGTATTTTTTTGGAATCAAAGCAAATCACGGGGGTTAAACCAAGTGATGTAGTTAAATTAGGTGTTGGATATGTTCCACAGACAGACAATGTTTTTGTTAGTCTGACCGTACAGGAAAATCTTGAAATGGGAGCTTGGACGCTGAGGTCTGGATTAGAAAATAAATTTGATGAGATGTATACGTTGTTTCCTGACTTGAGTGATAAAAGGTTCCAGGCAGCAGGCCAACTATCAGGAGGACAAAGACAAATGGTAGCTATGGCGAAAGCGTTAATGCTGGACGCAAAAATTCTTCTCCTTGATGAGCCCACTGCCGGGTTGTCCCCAAAATTTAGACACGAGATTTTTAGCACTATCCAAAGGATTAACGAGAGTGGGATGCCTATATTAATGGTTGAGCAAAATGCGAAACAGGCATTACAAATTTCTCACAGAGGATATGTATTAGTTGATGGATCAAACAGGCACACTGGTACAGGAATAGGATTATCATCTGATCCTGAAGTTGCCAGGATGTTTTTGGGTTCAAGGGGATCGGTTTAAAATGTGGGAAAGCTTTGGTTTTGAGTTCATTAATTTCTATTTTATTCCAGGATTAGTCCTAGGCTGCATTTATGCCCTTGGCGCTATTGGTATTACGCTTACTTTTGGAATATTAAGATTCGCGAATTTTTCTCATGGCGAAATTATGATGACTAGCTCTTATTTGACTTGGGAATTCATTATGATATTTACTTCTCTAGGAATCTTAGCTCATCCTCTTATTGGTGCCATTCCAGCAAGTATCTGTGCGATTTTATTAGCACTTTTTGTGGATAGATTTTTTTATAAACCTTTTAGAAATGCTCCTACGATTATGATAGTGATTGCTAGTTTTGGTATGATGCTGATAATTCGAAGTATGGTTCAAGTGATTTGGGGACCTAATCAGCTCACATTTGTAAAAGGTATTGCTAAGCCCAACGCATACATAAGGGATTTAACCGCCTCCTTTGATTTCATGCTATTAATACCCAACAAACATTTCTCCATTTTGATTGGAACTGTTTTGATCATGCTTTTGTTCAATTATCTTTTATCTAGTACAAAGATTGGGAAGGGAATGCGTGCGGTCTCAGATAACCCTGATTTGGCTAAGGTATCTGGAATAGATGTTGAAAACATTATAAAGGCAACTTGGATAGTCGGTGGGTTTTGTGCAGCAGCAGCAGGTGTTTTCTTAGCTATGGATACACAGTTTATAGAAAGTACAATGGGTTTTCGAATGTTGCTGCCAATGTTTGCTGCTGCAATTCTAGGTGGAATTGGAAGACCCTTTGGTGCTGTTGCAGGGGGTCTTATAATAGGTTTGGCTGAAGAGTTGTCAGCTTACCCTTGGTTTGGGGATGGGCCAGTTATAAGTCCTGGTTATAAAAGTGGAGTGGCATTTTCTATTATGGTTTTGATGTTAATAATAAAACCGAGTGGCCTTTTTAAAGGAAAAGTGTTTTAGGCATGGATATAATTCTTGGATATTTTTTATATGGGATGTCACTTTTAACGGTTGGGGGCATTTATGCTCTTCTTGCATTAGGGTTGAATGTGCAATGGGGATTTGCAGGTTTATTTAATGCGGGGATTGCCGGTTTTGCTGCAATAGGAGCTTATACTTATGCAATACTAACGACTGCTGAAAGTAAATTTCACTACGGGGGATTAGAATTGCCACTTTTGGTGGGTGATGTGATGGCCATGGTTCTTGCTGGGTTCATAGCAGGAGTAATAGGTTTAATATGTATCAGGTTGAGGGCGGATTATTTAGCAATAGCAACAATCGGCATTGCAGAGATCATTAAATTAGTTTTAAAAAACGAGAGTGATATTACAAATGGACCCAGAGGTATTAATAAGATACCAAGGACATGGGAACATTTTTCGGAAGAACGATTTTATAGCAGCTTTCCGTTAAATGTCATTAATTCATCAGATAGTTGGCAAAGTTTTTTCGAGAGCATTGCTAGATGGTGGTGGCAACCTTTTTTTGCTGGAACTATTATTCTTATAGTTTTATTCACATATTTTTTGCTCGAAAAATTACGAACTTCCCCTTGGGGAAGAATGATGACAGCAATTAGGGAAAATGAAATGGCTGCTGCAGCTGCAGGAAAAGATGTGACAAGGAGAAGGATCGAGGCTTTTATTTTAGGAGCCTTAATTATGGGTTTAGCTGGAGCTTTTCTGGGACAACATTTGAGACTGATAGAGCCTACCCAGACATTTGATCCTAGTAAGATGACATTTTTAGTCTGGGTCATGTTAATAGCAGGAGGGTCTGGAAACAATAAAGGGGCCATTCTTGGAGCCTTCTTAATTTGGTTTGTTTGGTCTAGTAGTGAATTAGTTACTAATGGAATGATTGAAATACTTGCAAGTATCTTCGATAGCGTTGATATTAGTATCTTAAAGAATCGCGCAGGATTTATAAGAATGCTTTTTATTGGTCTTTTGTTACAGATTATTCTGCAGCGTTATCCTAAAGGAATATTACCAGAAAAAAGACCCGCAGTTTCTGGTAAAATATGAAAGTTAGTGGGTTAAGGGAGATATCTTATGATTAAAAAATTAATTATTTCTGTAATGATTTTGTTTGGATTTAGTACAGTTTCTATCGCCGATGTAAAAATTGGTAACCCAATGGCACGCACAGGTCCTATTCCGGAGCTTGTAAAACCAATGTCAGCAGCTGTGGATCTTGCAGTTGAACATGTAAATGATCAAGGAGGCTTATTCTCTGATGGTCAGAAATATATAGCTGTAAAGGTGGATAGTGCCTGTGATCCTGTAGCTGCAGTTGATGCTGTGACTAAACTGGTTAATGTAGAAGTTGTGACCGGAATAGTGGGCCCAGTATGTTCTGGCGCTACTATAGCTCAAGCAGAATCTGTGTCCATTCCAGCAGGTGTGGTAACATTATCTGTTTCTGCATCCTCTCCTGCCATAAGTGAAATGGAGAGCAATACTGATTTAGTTTTTAGAACTGCAGCATCAGATGCTTATCAAGGGATAGCTTTGGCAGAGTTGGCCATGTCAAAAGGTCTTAAAGAAATTGCTGTTTCTTATGCTAACGATGATTATAATGCTGCTATAGCAGGAGTTTTTACCAAAGCTTTTACCTCCATGGGAGGTAAGATCACGGGTAATGAAGCACATGAACCTAATAAAGCTTCGTATAGATCTGAGGTTAATACTCTTGGTGCTGGTTCAAATAATCTTGCCCTTTTTGCATATTATGGTTCTAGCGGAATTACGATAATGCGAAATGCTATGGAAACTGGAGCATTTGAAAATTTCATAGGTGCTGATGGGATGCTAGCGCAGGAAGTTATTGACCAGCTGGGTGCTGAGAACCTAGGGAACGTTACTTTTACCACCTCAGCTTCGGATTCAAGTACGGATGCTTTCAAATCATGGAAAAAGCATGCTGACGCGGCAAATGTACCAGCTTCAGATCCATTTGTGCCAAACTCTTATGATGCTGCCTTTCTAATGGCTTTAGCTATAGAAAAAGCTGGTTCTGCAGATCGATCAAAAATAGCAGCAGCACTTCGAGAGGTTGCTAATGGTCCAGGAGAGAAAATTTATCCTGGTGAATGGAAAAAGGCTAAAGGGATCATAGCATCTGGTGGATCTATCGACTATGTTGGTGCTGCGGGACCTCAAGATTTTGACAAAAATGGCGATGTAGCTGGCTTGTTTAGTAAAAACACCGTTGTCGATGGGAAATGGAAATCTGTCGTTATAAAATAACATGATAGAACTTCAAAAAAAGCCCCAAGACTATCTGGGGCTTTTTTAATTCAAGAGAATAGGTTTGTTGGATTTTGAACTGCTCTCTTTTAACCATGGGGGAAATGCTTTTGTTTCCCATTCAGCCTTTAGATAAATTTTATAAACGGCATTTAACCACTGTCTCAAATTTGTGGTTGCAAGATCAAATTTAGCTTTACTTTTTGTAATATTTGATACTTCTGTGTTCTCACCTAGGAACACGAGTTGGAAAGTACTCTCACTCCGACGAATCTGAATGCTGGTAACCAGCCAAGAAGGATTCTTAATTTTCATTTTGACGGCCTCAGCTTCTTGTTTGTCCAGCTCAGCCTTTTCTTGAGCTAGGGATTGTTCCAGTTCCGTTGGTATCTCGTTACTTGACTTAACTTCTAGTTGATCAGTTAAGCTTGGTATCAACCTATCTAAGAGTCTTCTTGATAGCCAAAGTCTTTCAACTTTTTCATTTTTGTCTGAAGAATCCATAACCACACGATCTTCCATTGGATTGAAGCTCATGGTTACAGTACTAATGAAGAAAGTTTCCTGGGAGTCCTGATTTATTACTTTTGACATTTTTATGAATACCCAGCTGTATTTTTTTTATAAATTAACTTGTTTTTAACTGGCCGCATAAGTCGGTCATTTTTCTTATTGCTATATTGTAGCCTTCAGTTCCAAAACCAGCAATAACTGCAGTAGCTTTTTGTGAAACATAGGAATGATGTCTGAAGTTTTCTCTTGTATGGATGTTACTGATGTGAACTTCAATTATAGGTCCTTCAAATAGGGTCAGAGCATCTAAAATAGCTACCGATGTGTGAGAAAAGGCTGCAGGATTAATAATAACACCATTAGCTTCTTCTCTAGAAGCGTGAATCCAATCAATGAGATCGTGTTCTGCATTGCTCTGGAAAAATTTTAGCTTTGCATTATATTTTTTTGCTGTTTCAATACAACTTTTCTCAACATCTCTTAATGTTTTTCCACCATAAAGTTCTGGTTCCCTTTGGCCTAAAAGGTTCAGGTTAGGGCCATTAATTACGTAGATTAAATAGGACATTTCATGCTCCTTAATTTTAATTCACATCTTGCTAAACTAAAAGCTAAGACGACTAAACCATTAAAATATTATGTAACAAGTTTTCTTTTTGTATACTTTTTATTCTTCCACATATTTTCTTTGATTATGAAATTTAATTTTTGTGCAGCTATAATAGCTTGACTCTCATTATTAAAAAGAGGGTTAAATCCGAAACGCATAATATCAGGTTCTCTGTAGTCGCCTATGACTTGATGGTCGATTAGCGCTTGCATTTTCTCGTAAGCGTACCGTGTCCTAAAGGAAACCTGGCTACTCCTTAAGGAAGGATTTCTCGGACTAATAAGTTCCAAATCGAACCCTAAACTCTCTATTTCTTCAATAAATAGTTGGGTTATATCTTGAGCTTTTTTTCTAAACACTTTCATGTTTACTTTTTTCCAAATCGCCAAAGCAGCCTTTAAAGCTGCCATTTGTATCACTGGAGGGGTTCCAATTCTAAATTTCCTTATGCCTGACGCCGGTACAAAGGATAGATCAAATTTAAAAGGAAATTCGTGACCAAGCCAACCAGAAATCTCCGGTTCTATTTTAGGTATATGGGATGGTTTTACATAAAGGAATGCAGGAGCTCCAGGGCCTCCGCACAAAAATTTGTACGTGCATCCAACTGCAAAATCTATATCATGTTGGTCTACATTTAGGCACAGTGCCCCAACAGAATGGGCTAGGTCCCAGACGGTTACTATTCCTTCTTTTTTTGCTAAATTAGTCAATTTCTCTATGTCGTGAACATACCCTGTTCTGTAATCAACTTGTGTTAACATGAGGATAGATACATCCCCTTTTCTTATTTCGTGCTCTAAACTATCTGTGTTGACTAACCTAACAGGTGGTAGATTTTTTTGTTTTAGAATAGAATTTGCCACATAAATATCTGAGGGGAAATTGCCTTTGTCACTTAGAATAACTCCATCCTTGGGAGCGATCTGTATAGCACTTGCCAAGGCCTGATATACTTTAAAAGAAAGAGTATCTCCTACTGTAACACAATCTCTTTTTGCTCCTATCAGACTAGCTATATCATTTCCCAAAGTTTCAGGCTGATCCATCCAACCTGACTGATTCCAGCCTTTTATCAGAAGTTTGCCCCATTCATTATGAGTGACATTTGAAATTGCTTTGGCAGCACCTTTTGGTAATGGGCCTAAGGAATTTCCATCTAGATAAATTAGATCTTTGGGAATTTCAAATAGGGAATTGAATTTCAAGAAAACATCATTTTCCATAAAGGCTATTGATCTTTCATCTGGTTAAAGTATACCTGGGCTCACTGATAATGGACCCTACCGTTTTGTCAATATTGATGTATTCAAAAATCTAAAGGGTTGGAACCATAGGAATTTTCTACAATATTTTTTTCAGAGCTGCTGAAAGTTTTTCGAGAGAAACGGTTTTAGGTTTTCTGGCAGCCATTGCAGTAGTTTTTATTTGGTCTTTTTGGCTAATTATTAGTCGTTTAGGAGTTCAGACTTCATTGACGATCTATGATTTAACAGCTATTCGTTTTGGACTGTCATCATTGATAGTTTTTCCATTTATATTTTATTTCAAGACATGGCGAACGATTAGTTTTGTCAAATCACTTGCTGTTGCTTTTTCAATTGGCCCTATTTATGCCCTTTTAGCTTTTGGGGGCTTTATGTTTTCTCCAGCCTTTCATGGTGGGGTATTCATGAATGGATTTCTTCCATTTATTGTAGTTTTGTTGGGTTTTATTTTTGGTCAAAGAATAAAAGTTCTACAACTTGTTGGTATTACGTTTATTTTATGGGGTTCAATAATAATTTTGTTTGAAGCACAGGGCTTTTCCCAAAAAAATAGTTGGTTCGGTGATGTCTTGTTCATCTTAGCGGCCTTTTTTTTAGCATTCTTTATGAATCTTGTTAAGAAATGGGACCTTCAATACATTCAGATTTTATATTGTATCTGCTTGGTTAACGCAGTTTTCTATTTGCCTTTTTGGTTCTTTTTTCTCCCTAGCGGTATAGAATCATTTAACATTTTTTGGCATGATCAAAACGTTATTATTAACGTTTTGTTTCAAGGATTTATTCCTAACCTTCTAGGTTTATTTTTAACGGCATATTCTGCCAAGATTATTGGCCCCCCCAAAGCCTCGGCTGTACTTGCAGCAGTTCCAACTATGGGCGCTTTATTGGGATTTCTCTTGCTTTCAGAAACTCCCACATTTTTTGGATGGGTGAGCCTTGTCGTAGTTTCAACAGGGATTTTGATGGTAGTGATTAAGGGTGATGATATTGGAAAATGCTAATGGAATTCTAATGGAATTGTCACAGGTCCATCGTTGAGGATTCGTAGCTTCATGTGACTTCCAAAAATACCCGTTTTTGTGGGTATTTTTTTTCCTTTAAAAATCTCAACTAATTGATCAAAAATTTTCTTTGCATTCACTGGAGGTAGAGCGTTCTTAAAATCTGGTCGATTACCACTTTTCGTATTAGCAGCTAAAGTGAACTGACTAACCAATAAAATTGAACCCTTAACATCGAGAAGAGATTTGTTCATTTTACCAAATTTATCCTCAAAAATTCTAATTTTTGAAACTTTTTCTACAACTTTTTCACATGTTTGATTGTTATCATTTGGCATTGCACAGACAAGTGTTAAAAGGCCCAAACCAATAGAACCCACAATCTTTCCATTTACCTCTACTGAGGCACAAGATACCCTCTGAATATTCAATAACAAGCTATTGCTCTCTCTCTGCAAACATATTCAATCACTATTGAATTACATAGTCTATATGATAGTTTTAGTTACTACTACTGCGTCAGGTTATTAATGAAAAACCCCCTTTTTGAGAAGCTCTTCAAAAACAAAGAAAATGATGAAAATGTATTCCTTTCTTTTGGTGACGGGACTTCCCTTACCTATAAGGAATACGTGAAAATGATCTATGAATTTTCGTCTATCTTTAGCTCGATAGGATTAAAGCCAGGAGACAGGTTAGCTTTGAAGATAGAAAAATCCCTATATTTTTTGGTTGTTTATGGTGCTTGCGTTCATAGAGGGCTGATTTTTTTACCTATAAATGATAGTGCCACTACTAAAGAATTATTGTATTTTCTTAAAGATTCAGAAACCAGAATAGTAATTTCAGACAAAGAACAGGTTCATGAGCTAAAGAAATTTTTGATTAACTCTGATGTACTAATTGAGACATTAGAAAAAGATGGCACTGGATCATTACGAACTATAGCAAAATGTGCACACTTTTCAGCTGAACCAGAAGTTAGAAATTTACAGGATATCGCCGCACTTCTTTATACTTCTGGAACCACTGGAAGACCAAAGGCAGCAATGATTACACATGAAAATTTGATCTCAAATTCGAAAACTCTTATGGAATTTTGGCGCTTTTCTCGTAAAGACATACTTATTCATGCATTACCAGTTTATCACACCCATGGTCTTTTTGTAGCTACTAATGTCATTTTAATGGTATCAGCAAGGATGATTTTTATTAGTAAGTTCGATGTTGATAGTGTCATTAAGGTTCTTCCTAAAGCTACCACTATTATGGGAGTGCCTACTTACTATTCAAGACTCATCGAGTCTCCAAATTTGACCAAGGAATTGACCCAGCACATGCGTTTAATTATATCTGGAAGCGCTCCGCTTACTAAAGAATTAAGTGACAAGTTTTTTGAGAGAACTGGGAAGAGAATTCTTGAAAGATATGGTATGACTGAGACCAATATGATTAGTTCTAATCCATATTTTGGAGAGCGAAGAGCGGGAACTGTTGGTCATGCTCTGCCAGGAATTAAAATAAGAATTTGTAACCCTGAGACTGGCAAACGTTTATCTCGTGGGCACGTGGGGGAAGTTGAATTAAAGGGTAAAAATGTCTTTCGGGGCTATTGGAAGATGTCAAAAAAAACCCAGGAAAACTTTAGACATGATGGTTTCTTCAGAACGGGAGATCTTGGGAAATTTGACCAGCAAGGCTTCTTAGAAATTGTCGGTAGATTAAAAGACCTGATTATTACAGGAGGTTTAAATGTTTACCCTAAAGAGGTAGAAACCATATTAGACAGTTTTTCTGGAGTTAAAGAAAGTGCGGTAATAGGAGTGCCTCACTTTGATTTTGGAGAGGCTGTATTGGCTGTGATCATTAGTGAAACAGGATCTGTCCCTGATGTAAAACACATAGCACAATATCTAGAAGGTAATTTGGCCAAATATAAATGCCCAAAGGAGTACATTTTTATGAATAGTTTACCTCGAAATAATTTGGGAAAGGTGTTAAAAAAATCCTTAAGAGAAAAATACAGAAATTATTTTACTAATATAGAGTGAATCATGAGCCTAGAGGATATTTTATCTAGAGTAGAAGTTGCTGAAATAGAAACTGGGAGAAAAAAAGGTTCTGTTAATATAATTGCGGTTTCAAAAGTACAGCCTGTCGAAAGAATCAAGCGAGTTCTTAATCAAGGACACCGGGTTTTTGGAGAAAATCGTGTAAAGGAGTCCTTAGCGAAGTGGCCTGTATTGATTGAAGAGTATGGGGAAATTGAATTGCATCTATTAGGGCCCTTACAAACTAATAAAGTAAAAGAGGCTACGCAATTTTTTAATGTGATTCATAGTGTAGATCGTAAAAAATTAGTTTTAAAAATTGACAGTGAAGTTCAAAAAAGAGGGATTTGTCCAGCATTATTCATTCAGGTTAATACTGGCAATGAACTCCAGAAAGCTGGGGTGGCTTTAGAACATTTGGAAGATCTTTTTAAGTTAGCAAAAGAAGAATATTCTTTACCAGTTATTGGTTTGATGTGCTTGCCTCCAGTAAATGAACCTCCTTTGACTCATTTTAAGAAACTTTCTAGCCTAAATGAGCACCTGGGGCTTTCAAGAATTTCTATGGGTATGAGTAATGACTTTGAAGACGCCATAAAATCAGGAGCTACTGACATTCGAGTTGGATCAGCAATATTTGGTTCACGTAGCTAGTCTGCTAATTTTGAGCAAATATGTGACCACTTTTTCTTTTCTTTGTTTCTAAATACTGTTTGTTTTCATTAGTAGTCCTGGTCACTAATGGTACGCGACTTACTATTTGTATGTCAGAATTTTTGAAATTCGCTACTTTCAAAGGATTATTTGTCAAAAGATCTATTTTCTTGACTCCCAATTCTTTCAAGATTTTTGTTCCTACTGTAAAGTCTCTTTCATCGTCTTCAAAACCGAGTTGATGATTTGACTCGAATGTATCTAGTCCAGCGTCTTGTAGTTTATAGGCTCGCATTTTATTAGCTAAGCCGATCCCCCTACCTTCCTGATTCAAATAGAGTATTATGCCACATTTTGCCTTCTTTATTTTGTTGATAGCTAGGTCCAATTGTTCGCCACAATCACACTTAAGGGAATGCAAAATATCACCTGTAAAACAAGCTGAATGTAATCTAGTCAGTATTGATTGAGAAAAATCCAAGGCTCCAATCTCAACAGCATAATGCTCTGATAAGCTGATAGGATCCCTAAAAACTGAAACTTTAGAGGAGAGCCCGTAACGTAGAGGAACTCGTCCTGAACTAATCAGCACAGGGTTAGGGTTAGATTTTTTGGAAATTATAGAGTTGGAGATGTTTTGATATAACAAACCTTCTCCTTCGAGCTTTTTTGCGGTTTCACCGTCTATAGGAATAACCAAAGTAGCAGGTAATAGCTCAGCCTCTTTACAATATTTGATTCCAATTCTTGCTATTTCTGAATCCCCATTTCGAAAACTTTCATATGGTCCTTTCATAGGATACTCTAAATCAAGTGAGGGATCTGCAGTGGCTTTGATCCAGTTTAGGTCAATCTTTTTTTGTATTTTTAGCCTAGCGATATCGTTTTCATATACTCTGGCTTTTAGTAAATCAGCACGTTTTTTTGTTACCGCTATATAAGGATCAGGCTTTGATAATGAGAAAAATGTTTTTAATTTATCAAAATTTTCTGCAGTCAGTGTTTCAATTGAAATAATTAAAGCATTTTTATTCTTGTTTTTAACAATAATAGGAATGCCAAATTTCAAGTCACTGATCTGTCGAATAGACTGTTCTTCTTGTGTGAGGTAGGAGTGCATCTTAAACTTTCAAAATCTAGTTCTTAATAATATAGTTGCTCAATTAATAAAATAAATACCAAACAGATTCTTATGCTAAAGAAAACCAAAGTGTATAGTTTGAGAAACGTAATGAAAAATGATAGTAAAGAAACTAAAAGTTTAGCATTAGTAGACAATGATCTAACTCTCTATAATGAGCTAGAAGAGCAACAGAATTTTGAGCGAAACTATTTTTGGCGACATTTTAAAAAACTAGATAATTTTATTCAAGAAGCGCAATCAAAGGTTTTTGACCTAGTCATTTTCAATCAGCCTAACTCTGAACAAAAAAGGGTAGAAAAATCTTCTATTTCACTTTTGAAATTGCATCATGTTCCAACAATTGTTCTTTTTTCAAAAAATGATGCAAAGGATTACAATACTAAGGATGGTA
This sequence comes from Paracoccaceae bacterium, assembly GCA_002699695.2. Classification (GTDB taxonomy): domain Bacteria; phylum Pseudomonadota; class Alphaproteobacteria; order Rhodobacterales; family Rhodobacteraceae; genus CACIIZ01. The sequence goes on from PACC02000043.1 coordinate 19,930, forward strand.
ATTTAGAAAGCTTAACGTTTATAGAAAAACCGTTTAGATTTGTGACATTAGTTGAAATTATGAATGAAAAATTTAAGTTTCAAGAAAAATCTAAATTTCTAACCATAGTAATTGGGCCTTACTTTCTCAAACCTTTTGAAAAGGTAATAGTGGATAATTTTGGGGAAGAGTTGTTGCTAACAGATACGGAAGTTAAAATAGTGAGAATACTTTCCAAATATGAGGGGGTCTTTGTGAGAAAGGAATTTGTTATGGAAAAAGTTTGGGGAATCAAGAAGTTTCTTGAAACACACACCTTAGAAACTCATATCTATAGGTTGAGAAAGAAAATTCAGAAGAAGTTCAATGAAGATTTATGGATTAAGAGTAAGAAAGGAAGATACGCACTTGGATACAAATATTGAAGAAATATGTTATGAAAATAATTACTTGGAATATTAATTCGATCAGGTTACGAAGCTCCTTAATTTCTAAAATATTAGAGGAAGAAGAACCTGACATTTTATGTCTACAAGAATGCAAAAGCCCATCAGAGGATATGCCGTTTGGAGTGTTTGAGCCTTTGGGTTATAAATTTTTTGCGTGCTGGGGACAAAAAAGTTATAATGGTGTTGCCTTTATTTCCAGGATTCCATTAGAAAATATTGAAAAGAGGAAATTTTTGGGATCAGAACAGGCTCGGCATATTTCTGCTATAACGAGTACAGGTCTAACCATCCATAATTTTTATTTTCCTGCTGGAGGTGATATTCCTGACAGAAATTCTAATGAAAAGTTTGCTTTTAAGCTTGATTATATAAAAGCGGTTGAAGAGTATTTCAGTGTCTTAGATCTTAGCAAATCTATTTTAGTTGGTGATTTAAATATAGCTCCCGAGGAACAAGATGTATGGGATCACAAGAAGTTATTGAAAGTCGTAAGCCATACTCCAATAGAGGTGGATCATCTAAGAAGTTTAGCTAAATCGGGTCCTTGGATTGATGTATTAAGGAAAAAATATCCAGATGAAAAACTCTTTTCTTGGTGGTCTTATAGGGCAAAAGACTGGTTGGTTTCAAATAAAGGACGCCGGTTGGATCATATATGGCTTACAGAAGATCTTTTAGATAAATGCAAGAGCTGCTATATTCTCAAGGAAGTAAGGGGGTGGAGTTCACCATCAGATCATGTCCCAGTAGTAGCCGAGTTAGTCTTGTGAATCGTCCTGAATTTAAGGTGAAAAATAAAATCGCTACTATCACTTTACGTGCAGAAGCTAGGAAAAATGCTGTTGACCGTAAGGATTTAGATCTTATCGCCAAATTTCTAGAAAAAATAAAAAATGAAAAGCTAAGATGTTTAATTTTGTCAGGGAAAGGTGATACTTTTAGCTCGGGAATGTATCTTCAGGAGCTAAATATTGGTGACTGGCAGGAAAACCCAATTTCTGAAGTCTGCGACTTGATTGAAAAACTACCTTTCATTTCAATATGTCTTTTAAACGGAGGAATTTATGGTGGAAGTGTGGAGCTGGCATTATCTTGTGATTTTAGGATAGGTTGTAGCTCTGTTAAACTGAAGATTCCCGCAACTAAGTTTGGAATTCATTACGGTGTAAAAGGAATTAGACGATGTTTAGAAGCCTTTGGCTTGCAGTTATCAAGGAAGATTTTATTCTTAGGGCGGTCCTTAGATTTTAAAGAGTTAATAGACGTTGGATTCTTAGATTACCATGCCAAGGATATTGATTCTACACATATCATTTTGGAGAGAATTATTGATGAAATTTCAGAATTGTCTTTGGATGCTATTTGGCAAATGAAAGCTACGCTTCATGATTTAAGAAATAACAATATTAACCATTCTAGAGAAAAGTCTAGGTTTAGCCATAGTTTTAAGAGTGGAATTGTGGCGAAGCGGCTTAAGTTTTACAGAAAATCAAAAAAGGAAGAGTAATTTAGTTTAATAATATTTCATTCATTAATTTTATTATAAAATTTCATTAATTCTGCTGAGACATAAAATAAATCATCTTTGATATCAGAATTGATCCTAAGGTTTTTCAATTTTATTTCTGTCTTTTGCTTATCATTTAGGGGAATATCCCAACCTATGATTGAAATAGGATCTGCTACAAATTTTAAAATAATCATTCCTGATCCATAATTTTTATCAATTTCCGTGATTTTCAAACTAACTTGATTTTCTAAAGTATATATCTTGGAGCTTATCGAAGGATCTAGTAAATCTAGCTCATTGTTACTAAGATATTTAAGAGGAGTTTCGTTGATAGGAAATCTTAATGGTTCAGCATTAGATCCATAGTCTATAATTGCAAGAATCCCATGGCTGGCTAAAATTAAGTGGTCAGCTTTCTGATCCTTATATTCAATCCTCAGTTTTCCAGGTTTTTTTAATTTTATTACCCCTGATTTTTGTGTCCCATACTGGTCTATTTGCACAATTTCCGCTTCGAGTGACTGTATGCCATTAAGGTAATCTTCAATTTTTTCTATTTGATTAGCTTCTGATCCAAAAGATTGGTTGCTGTATATAAAGAAGGTTATACTAATCGATAGAAACAAATACTTCATTAATTGGTTTAAAAAAAACATTAGTCCACTCAAGTCAGATTTCTGAGATTAAAATCTCTCTTTTGCCAACATGATTAGCTGGGGATACTATCCCTTGTTCTTCCATAGTTTCAACTAATTTTGCTGCTTTGTTATAACCAATAGATAGGCGTCTTTGGATATATGAAGTAGAACATTTCTTATCTCTGGCTACTATTGCCACCGCCTGATCATAAAGGGCATTATCTCCATCATTTTCTGGAGATATTAAGCCCATAGCTAAATCTATCTTACTTTGGGTCTCTTCATCCGGCCCATCAATTATTCCAGAAATATAATTAGGTGATCCTTGATTTTTTAGGTGGTGCACCACTTCTTCAACTTCTTCATCTGAAACATAAGGGCCATGCACTCTGGTGATCTTTCCCCCATTAGCCATGTAAAGCATGTCTCCCATGCCAAGGAGTTGTTCAGCACCCATTTCTCCAAGGATCGTTCTACTATCAATTTTTGAAGTTACTTGAAAAGAAATTCTGGTGGGAAAATTCGCTTTGATTGTGCCCGTAATTACATCTACTGAAGGTCTTTGAGTTGCCATAATTAAATGAATACCAGCAGCTCTAGCCATTTGTGCTAGTCTTTGTATGCAGGCTTCTATATCTTTTCCGGAAACCATCATTAAATCTGCCATTTCATCTACAATTATGACTATGAAGGGTAAGTGCTCTGGTTTAGTATTTTGATTTTCAAATTTTGGCTCGCCAGTTTCCTCATCAAATCCTATTTGAACAGTCCTGGTGAATTCTTCATTGTTACGTAGTGCCTGTTCTACTCTAAGATTATAACTCTCTATATTTCTAACTCCCATTTTTGACATTTTTCGATATCGCTCTTCCATTTCTCCAACAGCCCATTTGAGTGCTACTACGGCTTTCTTTGGATCAGTTACTACTGGGCTCAATAAATGCGGTATTCCATCATAAACTGACAATTCTAGCATTTTAGGATCGATCATGATTAATTTGCACTCTTCCGGAGAGAGTTTGTAAAGTAATGAAAGTATCATGGTATTGATTCCTACTGACTTACCTGAACCGGTAGTTCCTGCAATCAATAAGTGGGGCATTCTTGCAAGATTGGCAACAATCGGCTCTCCTCCAATGTTCTTTCCTAAAGCTAATGGTAGTTGGTAACTACTGTCTCCATAAGCTCGAGAAGATAGTATTTCTCTCAAGAACACTTTTTCTCTTGTGTTATTAGGTAATTCTATTCCAATAACTGATCTTCCCGGTATAGTCGAAACACGAGTTGCCAAGGCTGACATTGATCTCGCTATATCATCAGCTAAGCTAATTACTCTGCTTGCCTTTAGGCCTGCAGCAGGTTCAAGCTCATAAAGCGTGACAACTGGTCCAGGTTTCACTGATAGTATTTCTCCTCTAACCCCATAATCATCTAAAACATTTTCTAGCATCCTAGCATTTTCATTTAAGGCATCATCTGACATTAAATTCTTACTTGAAGTTGTTTGGCTTTGCAGCAGAGATAGTTTGGGAGCTTCATAGGATTCTATCGCTTCTCCTAAAAAGGATAGTGATGGTTGTTCTTCATTTTTTGCAGCTTCACTTTTCAGGCCCATTCTTTTGTTAGGATATTTTACTTTTGATCCATGAGAATGTTTATTAGGTGTTTTCTCCTGAACAGTGCTAGTATCCTCTGATTGCCAGGATGTCTCATCTTTTTTTAAGAATCCAGAATCGTTTAATCCGCCGAGAGTAGGAATTATAGCTTTATGTTCAGTTGAGTTGTCTTGCTGTGAGAAAATAGTTGGTTCAAGGCGATAGTTTACATTTTTTTCTTCCAAACTTGATGAATCAATCTCATCATAATATGTTTGTTTTTTCTTGAATAGTGAGATCAGATCTTTCTTTTTGAAATTATTATAGAAGATATAATGGACCATTTTCATCCCATATAATAGACTACTAAAGAAAAATTTGGTCAATTTTGTTAGTTCTTTAAGGCTAGTAGCCGTAACGGCTACTGATAGTGAGAGGGTCAAAAGTGCGCAGGCTGCTGAAGTTAAACGTAAAACAGTATTAGAATCTAGAAAGGCCGCTTGTAGAATGTATTTGAGAATGGTGTCCCCAAATATACCTCCCAGACCGTAAGAGAAAGAAAGGTTCCATTCTGGCGACGGTGGATAAGTCGCAAGAAATATTGCTGTGGTTGCTAGCGGCAGAGGAAAAAAAATGAGCCGAATGATCATTTTTCTTTTATTTTTGTCAAATGTTAATCTCCAGCTCCATAGTAGCATTAGAAATAATAAAAATTTATAAGATAACCCTAACCCTAGGTGCAGGGGGTCTGCTATGTGGCTTCCAAAAGCCCCAAAAATATTGTTAGCAGGTTCATTTGGTATATTCCTAAATGATGGATCACCAATGTGATAACTAAACATGATCAAACCCAGACTTATCGCCATAAATAGAAAAAGAATGCTAAAAAATTGGTAAAGGATATGTTGTAACTTATCCTTGAAAGATGATGAAAGAATGGGTCTTCTTGTTTGAGGGGAATTAACTACTGACATGGGATTCAATCTCTTTTGCTGTTATTAAATTTAAGGCTTTGGCTATTTTAGCAAGTCCCAAAGCGGTTTTTTCTATTGGATGAACCAATGCTACTCTGATAAAATCAGATCCTGGATTATCAGAGTGCAAACAATTTTTTGTCTGGTGAGTAAGATATGAACCAGGCAGACATCTAATGCCATATTTCTTCCACAATGAATATGTGAATTTTTCACCATTTCCTACTTTTAACCATAGGAAGAAACCTGCCTGTAGAGGTTTGAAATTTTCCATATTTTTGAAAATTTTGTCAGCGAGTTCATATTTTTTTCGATACAAATTGCGATTTATTTTTACATGCTCTTCCTCATTCCATGCTAATTGAGAAACTTCTTGGACTGGCATAGGTAAGGGTGCCCCACCATAGGAGCGAAGCTTTTTTATTGCACCAATATTATTCTGGCCTCCACATACAAATCCTGATCGGAGCCCAGGTAAATTCGAACGCTTTGAGAGAGAATTGAAGCTTAGAGATTTTTCGGCATCATGATTTAGGATATTTGCGGCCTGTAATATTCCGATAGGCTTCATTTCTCGGTATATTTCAGAATAGCATTCATCTGAAAAAATCTTAAATCCATATAATTCAGCCAGGTTAAACAAAGATTTCCAATATTTTAGATCGGCAACTGCTCCTTGAGGATTAGATGGGGAGCATATGATAAGAATAGATGTCCTATTGAGGATTTTTTTTGGAACTTTACGAAAATCAGGCAAGAAACAATTGTTGGGCATTGCTGGTACAAAAAAAGGTTCAGCATCAGCGGCTAATGCTGCAGCTAAGTAACACTGATAAAATGGATTAGGAATTAGAATGACAGGCTTTTCTACTGTTTTTTGATTATCACAAAGGGCTAATGTTGCATTAAATATACCTTCTCGAGAGCCATTCAACGCTACCAAGCTTGTATCAGGGTTCGGAGGGTTAATGTCATATCTATTGCTTAACCAAAGACTTATAGCTTCCAGCAATTTTCTTGAGCCAAAATTTGGGGGGTATTTATTTAACTGACTCGTGCATTTAGCTATTGCTTCTGCAACGAAAGGAGGAACTAAATGTTTTGGTTCTCCAATAGAAAAATCCAAAGGTTCTCCTAAAGGATCAATCTTATCTAGTAAGATTCTTAACCTTGAAAAGGGATAATCCGGTAAATTACTAAACCGCTCATTATTAACCATGACTGCCTCAAAATCGGAATCTGCGCTCCGCTCGATTGATCTTACCTTTACTTTATGTTGAGGTCTAGCATTTTAAATGATATTATCTAAGCAGAAACCAGATAATCCAGGGTAGATAATTATTTTAAATGCTCAAGTAATTGAGCAGTTTGTAATATAGCTTGGTCTTCTTGGGGTTTGCCTAGTAGCATCAAGCCGCAATTTTTTATTTCGGTAGGAATTGTTATAGAATTCAAACCTAACAAATTGGCTATACGCGTATTTCTCAAAGCTAATAAATTAGACTTTGTAAAGTAATCTTCAGATTCAATTAAATCTTTTATTTTCGGTGGTAAAATAGGACAGGTAGGGGCAAGCAAAGAGTCAAAACCAGCAATTTTATCTAGAAAACTTTTCCTTAAATTAGTAAGTTTTTTCCATGAAGACAGATAGACCTGATAATCAATGTTACGACCTCCTCTAAAGCGTGAAAGAATGGGTGGGTACATTTCCCCCGGGGAATCTTCAATGATTTTCCCCCAACTGCTATAGGCTTCATATGGAAAGATTGTTGATGCCAATGAAGTAGATTCAATGATTTCGGCGATCCTTGTTTCATTGATTTTTGCACCAGATTGCCTTATCTTTTCAAGAAAGTTTTCAAAGCTTTGACTAATTTCTGGACTTAAACCTTCAGTTAGAAAAGATCTATCTACTAGAAATTTTTTTGCACTAATTCTGCCTTCCGGAAGATTTTTTGGTTGTTCTCCTTTCAAGATATCATATAGGTAGCGACTATCTTGAACTGTTTTAGTTATGGGTCCAGCAATATCAAAGCTAGGACACAATTTTAGAACTCCATTTAAACTTAAATTACCGTGAGTAGGCTTAAAGCCTACCAGATTGTTCCAGGCAGCAGGAATTCTTACTGAACCACCAGTATCTGAACCAATCCCAGCAGAGGAAAGATTAAGTGCTGTTGCAACGGCAGCTCCAGAAGAAGATCCGCCTGGAGCTATTAAGTTGCTAGTCGAATTTGGGGGCGTGGCTGTTTTTGGATTTACTCCCAGACCAGAAAAAGCAAATTCACTTAGATGGGTTTTTCCTATGCTAACTAACCCAAATTTTTGGGCGTTAATTACAATGTCTGCAGTAGTTTTTGCTACCCTCCCTGATAGCAGAAGGCTACCACCCTCACTAGCTTTTCCTTCAATATCAAATAAATCTTTCCAATTAATTGGAATCCCGTCCAAAAAACTTTTCCTCAAGCCACTTTTTTGCCGTTTTTCAGAATCTTCAGCTTGTTTTAAGGCAGAGTCATGGAAAACTTCTGTAAAAATATTCATAGATTGGGGTTGGTTTCTAATATTATCTAAGTATTCTTCCAGAAGTGTTAGAGGAGACAGAAGATTTTCTTCAATTGCTATGGCTTGCTCTGAAATACTTTTATTAGTATAATTGACCATGATTAAGTGCCCATTAATGGATTGCTAATTCTATCTTTATTAAAACTATTATTTGTGTTTTTACAACTATTTCCATAACAGGCAAAAGAGAGAATGGCCCAAAAAAAGACTAATGTAGTTATAATAGGGGGAGGGATAGTTGGAAGCCTATTGGCATTGATTCTTGGATTGAATGGATTAAAAGTTGTTTTGATTGAGAAACAATCCTTAGATGACCTTAATTCGAATTCATATGATGGAAGATCTTATGCATTAAATGCTGGTTCTATGAAATTATTGGTTACTTTGAATATTTGGGATAAGATCAAAGAGAAAGTACAAATTGTTTCTAGGGTTTTATTACAGCAAGGTGCTGTGACGACACAACCTCAGCCCTTCGATTTGAATTTCTATGATTATGAGACAGATAATGGCCCCATTTTTTACATGGTTGAGGATAGATTTCTTAGAAAGGTGATTTTAAGAAAAGTTAGAGAGTGTTCAAATATTAATCACTTAACATCTAAGTCTGTTAAAAGGCAAAATATCATAGATAGCTTAATAGAGATTACTTTAGACGATACGCAAGTTATCAAAGCTGATGTTGCTATTGGTGCGGATGGATTTCCGTCAAGATCTGCTAAAAGGGCAAAAATAAAGAGATTTGATCAAAATTACAACCAGTCCAGCATAGTTGGTGTGGTTAGACACGAGAATAACCACAATGATGAAGCATTTCAGCTTTTCTTACCAGCCGGGCCATTGGCAATCTTACCACTGATTGGAAATAGGTCTTGTTATGTTTGGACTATGAGCACAAGTGAAGCAGAAAGAATTCATGAATTAGATGAAGATTTATTTTTAAAAAGACTAGTAAAAGTTTTTGATAACCGAAGAGGAAAAATTGAATTAGATACGCCCAGCAATATTTTTCCAATTTCATTATCCATTGCTAACAAATTGGTTGATGAGAAATTCGCTCTGATTGGTGATTCAGCACACAACATTCATCCCATTGCTGGACAAGGTCTGAATCTAGGAATTAGGGATGTTGCCTGCTTATCTGAAATATTAATTTTGGCTAGAAGGAATGGAGAGGACATTGGTGCAGTAAATGTTTTAAGACGATACTCTAAGTGGAGAAACTTTGATATTTTTACTATGGCTCTTTTCACAGATATGGCAAATAAGGTTTTTTCCAATGATAATTTTCTGTTACAAATTGCACGGGGAATATCGTTTGATTTTATCAGTAAATCTCCTATTCTAAAGAGCTATTTGATGAAAGAAGCTTCTGGTTTTGTGGGAGATATACCAAAATTATTACAGGGGCAAGATATTTGACTGCAACTATTATCGAGGACTTCGCTTAGCTAATATTCTTTGAAGTGTTCTTCTGTGCATGCTTAACCGTCTAGCCGTTTCCGAAACATTTCTGTCACAAAGTTCAAAAACTCTTTGAATGTGTTCCCACCTTACCCTGTCAGCAGACATAGGATTTTCTGGAGGTGGAGGTTTTGATCTTTTCGTCGAAAGAAGGGCTGCTGTGATGTCTTTTGCATCAGCTGGCTTTGCCAGATAATCAACCGCACCAATCTTTACGGCTGCGACTGCTGTGGCGATCGCTCCATAACCAGTTAAAACAACTATAGAAGAATCAGGGCGGTTTTTCCGAATTTTCTCAACTACATCCAGCCCGTTTCCATCACCTAATCTAAGATCGATAATAGCGTAAGCAGGGGGGTTTTTTTCAACATGACTGAGACCTGCTTGAACACTCAACAGAGTATTTACAGTAAAACCTCTTCTTTCCATAGCTCTACTGAGAGTTCTAGTGAAAGGTTCATCATCATCTAAAATTAATAAAGTGGGATCAACCCCGAGATCAATTTTCTCAACTAGTTCCATGTAAATCGATATATGGTCAAATGTGATATTTTCAAGTTGAAGCAAAATCTTCTTATGAAATTTTTCTACTAGCGCCTTTATTTTCAATAATACATTTTATGGTATCAGCTATTTTTTGGGAATTTTCTTTTCTTGTGAAGTAGGTTTGCACGCCATCTTGGGGCAAAATGAAATATGAAAAGGTACTATGATTTACGGTATAGTCTTTTGATGAATCATCAGGAATTTCTGAATATACCTTGTAGATATTTTTTACTGAATCTATTTGCTCTTCTGATCCAGTAAATCCAATCATATTTGGGTGGTGAAAAGATGTAAAATCCTTTAATCTAGTAGGGGAATCTCTTGCTGGATCGACTGAAATAAAAAGGGGTTTTATTTTTATATTCTCTTGGTCTAGTAGCTCGACTACTTCAGAATTTCTCATCAAATCAAAAGGACAAATATCCGGGCAGTAGGTATAACCAAAATATAAAAGACTTGGGCTATCAAGAATAGAATGACTAGAAACTTTTAACCCTTCTTCATCAATCAGGTAGAAGTCTCCTTGGAAAGATTTGAAAGTGCTTGCATTTGAATTTAGGTTGCATTCGGTTAGTTCATTTATTACTGATTCCCTTTTAGAAACTAAAAAAATGGTTAGACTTGCACATAAAAGCAAGGACAAGCTAACAGCTACAAATTTAGAATTATTATGCCTTCCCATCATTTTTTTTTAAAACCTTTTTTAAGTATTTGAGGGTTAGATTATTTTGGAATCGGAGAACTGATGAGTTTATTGATTTAGGTTTCTTTATAAAGCTTTTTTTTGATTGGACTAGGTAATGAATAAAAAAATTGTAAGATCTTTTACCAAATCTGCCAGGGGTGATTGGATAAGATTATTAACACTAACCTACTTGAGGTGGTTAGCAGTATTTGGTCAGCTTTTGGCTCTTTTAGTTGGATATTATATTTTGCACTTGGATTTTAATCTAATGGCATGTCTCGGATTAATTCTGTTGTCCTCACTACTTAATATAATTAGCACCATTTATTTTCCTAAAACAAAACGGTTGTCTGAGTATCAAAATATGCTCTTACTTTTATACGATCTCCTGCAGTTGGGATCCATGTTGTTTTTTACTGGTGGGTTGACCAACCCATTTTCTGTTTTGATACTAGCCCCTGTAATAATATCTGCCACAGTCCTAAATTTAAGATTCACCATTTTGCTTGGAATTTCTGCCGGTGCTCTTATTACTATCCTTTCAGGATTTTATATTCCCCTTAGAAATCAATTTGGAGAAGTATTAGAACCTCCTTATTTACTTTTGATTGGCAATTGGCTGGCTCTTTCGATAGCTATACTATTCATAGCTGTTTACTCTCGAAGAGTTGCTACAGAAACTTTTTCGATGTCAAAGGCTCTTCAGGCAATGCAAATGGCTTTAGAAAGAGAATATAGATTAACCTCCTTAGGTGGGATAGTAGCTGCAGCAGCGCATGAGTTAGGCACCCCACTAGCGACAATTAAATTAGCTTCCACAGAACTTCAGCATGGTTTTTCTAATATGAAGGAGCTTAATCAAGATTTAAATTTGATCAGTATGCAAGTAGATAGATGTAAAGAAATCTTAAGCAATATTGGTAGGCGCGGTAAGGAAGACATATTTTTGAGAAACATGCCAATTATGATTGTTTTGCAAGAAGCTGCTGAACCATATCTGGTAGAAAATAATAGAGTCTTTTTTTCACTAAATGGTAACACTGGCCAGGATCTGGAAAATTTTAACAAAGATTACCAACCCTTAATTAATAGAAAACCAGAGTTGATATATGGACTTAGAAATATCATTCAAAACGCTATACATTTTTCTACTAGGACTGTTTTTCTAGATGTTAAATATGATAGTAAAACAATCATTTTTCAAATTTCAGATGATGGAGACGGGTTTCCAGCGCATCTTTTGGATAGAATAGGTGAACCATTTTTGATTGAAGGAATTGAAGAAGAATATTTTGATATCAGTAGGCCCCATTACGAAGGTATGGGATTAGGTTTGTTCATAGCAAAAACGTTGCTTGAACACTTAGGTGGTATTGTCTCATTCAAAAATAAGGGTGGGAATAGTAGCCATAATAAAGGTAGAAAAGAAATTGTTCTTAATAAAGAAAGTTCTGGTACAGGTGCTGTTGTCACGATTCAATTTGATAGGAGTGATCTGGAAGAAAAAACCTAATTTTTCCAAAATGATTAAAAAGTATAAAATAAATATTGTATATTTGATTGAAAATCCGAATGTCTAAGAAAAGAGAAACATATTTCCTTGAAAATCAAAGTCCCAAAAATGTTTTTGAACTGGCCTGTAAATTGTCGGGGAAACTTCGGAAAGGGGATATTGTTTTTTTGAGGGGTCCAGTGGGTTCTGGTAAGACCTATTTTGCCCGAAATTTTATTCTTGAGATTTTAAAATCTCAAAACCGTTGTGATGAAGTACCTTCTCCGTCTTTTAGCTTGATACAAATTTATGATACGATTGTCCCTCCAATTTGTCATGTCGACCTGTATAGACTTTCTTTCTCAAGTGAATTAGAGGAGCTAGGTTTGGAGAATCTTTATGAAAGTTCAGTGACTTTAATTGAATGGCCCGAGAGATTAGCCAACAGATTGCCTGCAAGATATTTTGAAATAGAGTTTTCTTTTAGCAACAATAAGGAAAATGAAAGAAATTTGTCTATTGTTTTTTTAGGCCCTAACTGGGAATATCTTTCAGAATATTTTTAATAGAAAGGCAAAAGTTTGAATTTCATTTTTTATGATTTTGAAACGACGGGTAGAAATTCTACTTGGGATCAAATAATTCAAGTTGGAGCCATACTTACCAATGAAAATTTTGAGGAAATTGATACTTTTGAAAAAGAATGCATTTTGAAGCCTGGGACCGTACCTGAGCCTGGAGCATTGATGGTTACTTACAAGATACCTGGGAAATGGGCCCCAGAAAAGCACCTTTCGCATTATTCTTTCGTGAAATTGATGTGGGAAAAATTCAGCGATTGGAAAAACAATTATGACCCCATTGCTTTTATTGGGTACAACTCGATAAATTTTGATGAAGAATTTCTAAGAAGAGCGCTCTACAAGAATTTATTCGACCCTCTCTTGACCACCAAGTATAATTTTGGTGTACCGGGGAAGAGAGGTGACATAATTAATTTGGCTAGGGCGGTAAACATTTTTTATCCTGGAACTTTAAAAACGACATTTAATGAAAAAGGAAAAGAGGTTTATAAGTTAGATGAGTTAGCTCCTGCAAATGCTGTGATGGGAGAAGACTTTATGTTTCATGATGCTCTTGAAGATGTAAAAGCTACTATAGAAATAGCAAGAATTATAAAAAATGGGGCACCTATATTATGGGATTCTGCTCTGAAAACTATGCATAAGAAGGATGTCCTTAAATTTATTAATGGTGAAGAATTTTTACTTTCAAGTGAATTTTATTTTGGGACATTGAGGACTTATGTGGTGGCTTCAATTTGTGAAGGCCCTAAAGGTGGCATGAAGGTCTTTGATTTAAGGAATGATCCCAGCCAATTTATTGGATTGGAATATCAAGAGCTAAAAAAAATAATATCTGAAGCAAAGCCAAAAATTATTAGGTCAATTGTGATAAATAAAAGTCCAATTCTCATGCCACCTGAACCTGAATTTGTTTGCTCAGTTGTTGGATATGAAAATATTGGAATAGAAGAATTAAGTAGAAGAGCAAAAATTCTTAAAGAAAACATTCAGCTTAGTTCGCAGTTGAAGAGGCTAATATCTGAAGATGTAAAAGATGAAGTTCAGGATCAGTCAGATAAAGAGCCAGAAGAATGTATTTGGAACTTTGGTTTTGCGGGTGCTCAAGAAAAAGCCCTTATGACTAAATTTCATTCCAGTGATTGGAAAGGAAAGTTGGAAATTGCAGATCATTTTCAAAATCTACAGACTAATGATTATAACACCTTACAGAGGTATAAAATTTATAGTGAATTTGCTAGGCTAATTGTTTATGAAGAGAAACCAGAAATTTTGAGTGAAGAATTGAAAGCTAAAATAAGGAAAAAATTAGCTGACCGGATATTCTATCCCGATACGGATACGGTTAGGTCTCCCTGGAATAATTCGAACAGGGCACATATGCAAATTGAGAAAATGGGTAATGAAATAGAGGAGGAAGGTAAAATTTATTGGAAAAACGAAGTTCCAATGTGTGGCCTTTCGAAGTTACCTACAAAAGAATGCAACTTGCATAAAGAATCCACTAAATGTGATTGTTTCGAATATGACTTTTTGTGCAAAATAAAAGACCTAATTGATGAGATTGAAAATGAGTATAAGGATCTTAAATTTTAGTTGAAGATTTAATAATAAAAGAGTAAGGAAGATGATATGGGAGTCACACAAGTAACAGACGATAGTTTTGAAGCAGAAGTTATGGGATCATCCATCCCTGTTGTTGTTGATTTTTGGGCAGAATGGTGCGGACCCTGTAAACAAATTGCACCGGCACTTGAAGAGCTTGCCTCAGAATATGAAGGGCAGATTACCATTGCAAAGGTCAACGTCGATGAAAACCCAGTATCACCAAGTAAGTTCGGTGTCCGTGGTATCCCAGCTCTTTTTTTATTCAAGAATGGTGAGATGGTAGCGTCAAAAATGGGAGCTTCTCCAAAGGAAGCCCTAAAATCATGGATTGAAGAGAATAAGTAAAAAAAATCAAAAATTTTTTTCTGATCAGGATGAATTTTGTTTAAGGTATTGCCCCACTAGGTAAAGAGATCCGGTGATCAATATCCTTTTTGGTAGAATAGAGTGTTCGCTTTTAATATCATGTAAGGCCATCTCTATGCTAATAGCACTTTTACTTGGGATCTGCAGTTTATTGGAAGTCTGTACAATGGTTTCTGTTTCTTGTGCATTAATTTCTTCAGGAATTTTTACTGCTATTAGTTTATGGATGCTAGATCTTAAGGGTTTCAAGAAACCCTCAAGGTCTTTGTTCTTCATCATTCCTAATATTAAAAAAAAGGTGCTTGGGTTTAGTTTCTGTATCCAATTTGCGATAGCATTGCCTGCTGAAGGATTGTGACCTCCATCTATAAACAACTCTGCTTCGAATCCTAAAGTAGAAGGGCTCAAATCACCCTGCCATATTTTTTGTAACCTACCAGGCCAACAAACTTTTTGCATAGCATCACCTAAATACTTTGCAGAACAACCAAGCTCACGTAAGGCTGCAATGGCCACACCAGCATTTTCTACTTGATGAGAACCTTCAAGTCTTGGTTTGGGTAGGAAAATGGTTTTTTTTGATTCAGAAAATAGAAGAGATGATTCCATCACTTCAACTTTAAAATCTTCATTTTGAGTAATTGTAGTGCAATCTAAAATCTTTGCTCTTTCTTTCAGAGCTTTCAGGGCCATTTTCTCTTGTTTAGCTAGGATGACTTTTGATCTAGGTTTTAGAATACCAGCCTTTTCCAGAGTGATTTTTCTCAAGGTATTACCCAAGAATTCTTCATGGTCCATTGAAATTGGGGTAATGATGGTTAGCTCAGATTTTTCAATAACATTTGTGGAGTCTAATCTTCCTCCAAGACCTACTTCCAAGATTGTCCAGTCTGCTTTATTTTGTGAAAAGGCTAGAAAAGCAACGGCTGTTAGTAATTCAAAAAAGCTAAGGTTTTTGTTTTCATTCAATTCTATACACGCTGACAGTAAAGTATCAAAATATTCAGGAGTTATTTTTTTCCCAGCGATTTTTAT
Organism: Paracoccaceae bacterium; assembly: GCA_002699695.2. Classification (GTDB taxonomy): domain Bacteria; phylum Pseudomonadota; class Alphaproteobacteria; order Rhodobacterales; family Rhodobacteraceae; genus CACIIZ01. The sequence continues at coordinate 35,420 of PACC02000043.1, forward strand.
TCTTTCTCTGATATCTATCAAATGAGGAGATGAAAAAACATGAACTTTATGCCCCTTTGCTTCTAAACCGGCTTGAATAAAAGCAATGGTCGATCCCTTACCATTTGTCCCTGCTACATGTATAGCTGGCGGAATTGAATTCTGCGGATTACCTAATTTAGAGAGAAGCCTAGAAATTCTTAGTGTATTTAGACCTAATCTCTTTGGAAATGGCTTGAAGAGTTCTTTTATTTTCTCTTCATAGGGGAGCTCTTTTTTGATTGTCAGCTTGGTATTTTCCAGTTTTGTTAAAGATTATTATTTCAGCGCAGAAGACTTTTCTTCTTCAGTTTTCTTAATATTACCACGAATAGCACGGGGTTTTTTCATGAGTATATGGAGAAGAATTATCAATTCGTCCTTAATTTTATCTCTAGGTATGACTTGATCAATCATCCCATGTTCTAAAAGATATTCTGATTTCTGAAACCCCTCAGGCAATTTTTCTCTGATCGTTTGTTCAATTACTCTAGGTCCTGCGAAACAAATTAAGGCATTGGGTTCCGCTAAGGTTACATCTCCTAACATGGCATATGATGCTGTTACGCCGCCAGTAGTTGGATTAGTCAAAACAACTACGTAAGGTAACTTTTCCTCTCTAAGGGATTGAATTGCTACAATCGATCTTGGCATTTGCATTAGGGACAAAATACTTTCTTGCATTCGAGCTCCCCCGGCGGCTGAAAAAAGTACAAATGGGGTCTTATGTTTCACGGAATTATTAACTCCAGCTATAATACTATTCCCAACAGCCATGCCCATGGAGCCACCCATGAAATTAAAATTTTGAACAGCTACTGTTACCTTTAGTTTTCCAATATCACCCATAGAAATTACCATGGCATCTTTTTCCCCAGTAATTTTTCTAGTTTCCTTAATTCTTTCAGAATATTTTTTTGTATCTTTAAATTGTAGCGGATCTTCCAAAACATCCTCAGTTTCAATAGGAGAGTATATTCCGCCGTCAAAGAGGGATAAAAGACGTTCAGTCGAAGAAATTTGCATATGATGCCCACATCCATTGCAGACATGAAGAGAATCTTTGACTTCTCTGTGGAAGAGCATCATGCCACAGGCAGGGCACTTGGTCCAAAGATTTTCTGGTGTATCTTTTTTGGAAAAAATAGCATTTATTTTGGGACGGACGTAATTAGATATCCAATTCATTTTTTTTCTTCCTAATAGGTTAATCGATACATAGTGCTTGCCAGAGTTTTTTGCAACGATTTTACATCCTTGTGATTTTCTTTGTGAAGCTTTAATTATGTTTCATTGTAGTCAAAAATTATGATTGCTTAGAACTTCAGAATGAAAAAGGTTATACCTAGAATGCGGAAACAAATAAGATATACAAATTCAAAGTTTTTAATTTGCAAGGCATTAGTTTGCTTTTTTTTTCTCTTTTCATGCGCAACTAATCAGGCGACGGATATAACAAGGTCTGCAAATTACAAAATAGGTGATTACAATGTTTTTGTGAGTTCGCCAGAAGGTTACTGCATAAACCAGGGTTCTCAGAATTTAACCAAAAAAAGTATACAATTTTTTCTTACAGATTGTATCGACAGTGCATCTTTCAAAAACTTAAAACGAAGACCAGTGTCTTCGATTATTTCTGTGAATATACTTTATGAACCAGGGTTGGAACTTTTCCCCAACGTATCGAATTTGGTTAAACAGGCAGGGGGAACAAAGATTTTACAATCTGTTTTAAATGAGAGGGGAACTAAAATAAGAAACTCTTTTGTGAAAAAGGAGGTCCTTTTTCTATCATTAGAAGAAACCTCTCATCAAACAGGTTTGAATACAGGGAAAAAGTTTTGGAAAGCTTTGGCCTTGCGTGAAAATATTTTAATCATATTTACATCTTATGGATTTTCTCAAAAAGCTAGCAATAATTCAGCACAAATTGAATTGGAAAAAAAGCTCAAGTCTATTACACAGTCTATTAAGATTTCAAAAAATGATACCGAAAAATCATATTAATATTAAATGAGTTTAAAGCAGGTGCAAATAGTATGAATCAGTTTCCAAACCTTTTTAGACCACTTGATTTGGGTTTTTTGACTTTAAAAAATAGGGTCATAATGGGATCAATGCACACCGGTTTGGAAGAGGTTGGTGATTGGAATCGAATAGTGGAGTTTTATAAATCTCGGGCACTTGGTGAGGTTGGATTAATAATTACTGGGGGGATAGGTCCTAATCTTGAGGGTTCAGTACTGCCGGGTGCTGCTATGATGGTTAATGAAAAGGATGTTAAAAATCATAAAATGGTAACCGAAGCTGTTCACGATGCAGGGTCTAAAATGGCGATGCAGATTTTACATGCGGGTAGATATGCTTATTCAGATAAGGCCGTCGCCCCTAGTGCTGTAAAAGCTCCTATATCTCCCTTTTCTCCGTTGGAATTAGATGAAGAAGGTATAGAAAAACAAATTTCTGACATATCTCGCTCAGCTTACTTAGCTCAATGCGCAGGTTACGATGGCGTGGAAATAATGGGATCTGAAGGTTATTTAATAAACCAGTTCTTGGTCTGCCACACTAATAAAAGGGTGGACCGTTGGGGAGGAAGTTATGAAAATAGAATGAGGTTTCCACTAGAGGTAGTAAAGCGAATTAGAAAAGATGTCGGAGATAAATTTCTGATAATTTATAGACTTTCATTAATTGATTTGATTCCAGAAGGATCTTCCTGGGAAGAAGTAATATGTTTAGGAAAGAAATTGGAAAACGCTGGGGTAAACATTATAAATTCAGGAATAGGATGGCATGAGGCTAGAATCCCTACGATTGCCACTTCGGTTCCCAGGAGTGCTTTCTCATGGGTGACAAAAAAATTATATGGTGAGGTTTCAATACCTATAATTGCATCTAACAGGATAAATTCTCCTATAATAGCAGAAGCTGTTTTGGAAGATAAATGTGCGGATTTAGTTTCGTTAGCAAGGCCATTTTTAGCTGACCCGGAGTTTGTGAAAAAGGCAAAACAAGGGAGGACAAAGGAAATCGTGCCCTGTATAGCATGTAATCAAGCATGTTTAGACCATACTTTTTCTATGAAACTTACAAGTTGTTTGGTTAACCCACGAGCATGTCATGAAACTAGTTTGGTTTATAAAAAAGTTAAAAAATCAAAAAAAATTGCAGTAGTTGGTGCTGGACCAGCAGGACTATCATTTTCAATAACTGCTGCCCAAAGGGGGCATAAAGTGACCCTATATGAAGAGAGATTCCAAATAGGCGGACAGTTAAATTTTGCTAAGCTGATCCCGGGTAAAGAAGAATTTATTGGCTTAATTGATTTTTATGAGAATGAAATCGCACGTCTTGATATACAACTGAAGACTGACTTCAAAGCTAAAAAGAACGATTTACTAGGCTTTGATCATATTATTTTGGCTACGGGGGTCATTCCAAGGAAAACGGATATACCGGGTCAGAGTTCAGCCAAGAATATAATTGGTTATCAGGAAGTATTTGAGAAGCAAGCCAATATTGGAAAGAAAGTAGCAATTATTGGAGCAGGTGGAATCGGTTTTGATATTGCAGAATTTATATCTAATAGTGGGACAAGCGCCACCTTGGATTTGCAGAAGTGGTTAAAGGATTGGGGTGTAGTAGATCCTGAATTAGAGCGAGGTGGTTTATCTCAAAGTAGAGATCATGAGCAATATCCCACTGATAGAGAGATTTATTTATTGCAACGAAAAAACGAACGAATAGGTAAAAAATTGGGTAAAACGACAGGATGGATACATCGGAAATCTCTCTCTAAGAAAGGGGTTCAAATGATTTCAGGTGTGAATTATGAAAAAATTAGTTCAGAAGGGCTCGTTGTTAGCTTTGGAGATGCAAAAGAGGACCTTAAGACTTTGAAAGTTGACACAATAATTATTTGTGCTGGGCAAGAGCCAGAAAAAAAACTTGCCAACTCTCTTTCAGATTCCAAGACTGATTTTCAAATTATCGGGGGTGCTGATATTGCTAAGGAATTAGATGCAAAGAGAGCAATTGATCAGGGTTGCCGGCTTGCTGCTCAAATATAATCCTTGAATTCCTCAGTCGCTTTCAAAAGAGCTCTTGTTATATCTGGCTCTGTCATAGCATGTCCCGCAAAATTTTTGAGGATTAGTTTTGATTTTTGCCAGGCCTTATGAATTCTAAATGCTGTCACTGGGGGGCATACCATGTCATACCTTCCTTGTATAATTGTCCCTGGTATATTTTCTAGCTTATGCATATTCGTAAGGATTTGTTCATCTTCTCCTAAGAATCCTTTATTTACGAAATAATGATTTTCTATCCTGGAAAAAGCTAATGCGTAGGTGGCTGGTGGATTCGACGGAACTTCTGGACTTCGAATAGTGGCCAACGAATTTTCCCAAATAGTCCAAGAGATAGCAAATTTCTCTCTGACTTCTTTGGATTTATCAAATAATCTTTTACGGTATGCTTCGATCAAATTATTTCTTTCATTGGGTGGGATGATATCGGTAAAATCTTGCCATTTTTCTGGCCAAAAAAGGCTCGCTCCTCCTTCTGAATAAAACCAATCCAGCTCACTCTGGGTCATAGTAAACACACCACGTAAGACCAGACCTAGAACATTATTGGGAAATTTTTGAGAATAAATTAAAGCCAAAGCTGAACCCCAACTTCCACCAAAAATAAAAAACCTTTTTATCTTCAGGTTTTTTCTAATACTTTCAATATCATCTAATAAATGCCAAGTAGTATTGTTTATGATTGACGCATGGGGCTTAGATTTTCCACAACCTCTTTGATCAAATAGTATAATGCGATAATGATTTGGGTCAAAGTATCTGCGCATATTTGGATTGCAACCAGCCCCTGGCCCACCGTGAAAAACTATGACTGGAACACCTGATGGGTTCCCACATTGTTCATAATAAATTCTGTGGCCATCTTTTGTTGACAAGAAGTTTGTGGAAAATGGCTGGATTTGGGGAAAGAGTTCACACGAGAGGTTATCTCGATCAGAATTTTTACTTAAAGTCATGGTTGATGAAAATATCCTAGTGCTTAAATTTATATTACTATAAACAGTAAGGTAACCAACATGAAAAATCTAGATGAAGTAGACAAAGAAGAATTATTAAAATTTGAATCAATGGCTGAGGAATGGTGGAACCCAGAAGGCAAATTCAAACCTCTCCATATGTTAAACCCGTGTCGTCTAGGATATATAACTGATCAAATAAAGAGCCATTTCCGTTGCAAAGTAGATAAACTGTACCCATTTAGTGGACTAAGAATATTAGATATTGGTTGTGGCGGAGGTCTGCTCTCAGAACCTATGGCACGTTTAGGAGCAACTGTAGTTGGGGTAGATCCTGTGAGTAAGAACATCAAAGTTGCTGAAATTCATTCTAAACAGATTGGGTTAGATATTGATTATAGAATTTCAACCGCAGAGGATCTTTTGAAAAAAAATGAACGTTTTGATGTGATATTAAATATGGAAGTTGTTGAGCACGTACCTCACCCTCAACGGTACCTAAAGACCTGTTCAGAATTACTCAAGTCAGGAGGTTTGATGACTTGCTCAACAATTAATAGAAATTCAAAAAGTTATCTTTGGGCAATTATAGGAGCTGAATATGTTATGAGATGGTTACCAAAGCATACTCATGAATGGCAAAAATTTATAACACCTGAAGAATTAGGATTATTTCTTGAAGAAAATAATTTAGAATTGATTGATACTAAGGGTTTTGTATTCAGTTTTTCCCAATGGGATTGGAAAATTTCTTCTAAAGACTTTTCAGTAAACTACGTGACAACTTCTGTAAAGAACTAGGATTCGCTCCATTCTGATAAAACTGTTGAAAGCCAAATTTTATCCAATTTCTCAATTTCAACAGAGTCAAATAGAGCCATTTGTTTCCAATACCTACCATCTTCCACGAAATAACCTAAAGCACTTTCTTTGCGTAAGGCTTTTTGGATTCTATCCTCTCTAATTTTGCGGTGCGGTGGTTTTTTGTCTTCATATAGCTCAGTTATTTTCTGTCTAGGGAATACCAAGTTACTTGATGGAAGCATTGAAAAATTTACTATTGAACAACCTTGCTTAAGAGCTATGGCTTCTAGACGGGCAGATTTTGCTTTAAGATTCTTTAAAGTTTTGTCATCTCGTAGTGGATCAGCTTTTCCATTTCCATAAAAATGTGTCTTAGATCCGTTATAAATCATGTCACACCCTATATAGCCAATCAAACTCGGTTTGAATTGATATAGTACCCAATAGCCCGCTGTGAAAGCCATAGTTCCCCCCGCAAAAACAAAACCACCAAAGTGATTTTGAGCGGTCACATAGTCTTTTGCTGAATTTAGGGTCTGATTTTTGGAAACCTGAGGTTGTTTTCTGAGGGGAAAATCTTCAGGGAAAATACAGTTACTCCAATCTGATCGAATTCTCCATGCATTATTGATTGCAACAATATAATCAAATGGAGGATCAGACCATTCTTTTGCTACAATAGCATCAGGGGCACTTCCAATAATTAGAACTCTTGTTTTTTTCATCCTAATTCAATTGCTAAGTATGTGCCTGAGCTCTCGTATGATGCGTAAAATGGAATCAGCTTTTACTTTCCCTAATTTATTAATTGCTTTGGTTATAACTGGTGTAATGGAAATTATAGCAGTTTGCTGTGCAGCTAGCCCAGATTTACTTATCGTTACTAGTTTTCGACGAGCATCGTTTGAATCTGGCCTAATATGGATGTAGCCAGATTTTTCTAGTCTGGAAAGAGTATTTGTCATAGCACCTTTGGTTACGTGGAAGCTATTGGCCAGTTGTACTGGTGTTTTTTCATTTGTCATAGAAGAAAGGTGGTTTAAAACTGAAAGATGGGAGATTGCCATGCCATGGGGTAAAGATTTAGAGATTTGGGCTCTGATAAGCTGATCTATCGTAGCGATTTCGGAAAACAATATTAAAGGCGAGAGATTAGGGGGATTTTTTTTCATTGAGAACTATAACTAAACAAGAAAGTGGTCACAAGCTCCAAGCTATAAGATCTCGAATGTTTTGCAAGGGATAATCAGACTGTGAGTTCAACAACACTTATCCCAGGTTCCTTACCTGAATCAGATATTATCTTGCCAGTGGGATCAATTACCAAGGAGTGACCCCAAGTATTCCTACTTGGTCCATTTTGGCCACATTGCGCAGGTGCTAGAATATAAACATTGTTTTCTAGAGCCCTAGCCCGAAGTAAAGTTTCCCAATGACATCGCCCTGTTGGGATTGTGAAGGCGGAAGGCACGCATATCAAGCTGGCACCTGCTTTGGCTAATTGATTAAATAAATGTGGAAATCGTAGATCATAACAAATTGTCATCCCTATTTTTGCGAAGCAAGTTTCAACTAAAAGGGCCTTTTTCCCGGGTACGAAATAGTGTGACTCTTTAAAGTGAACCTTTCTATTGATTTTGATGTCGAACATATGAATCTTGTCGTATCTAGCAACAACCTTCCCTTTTGGGTCAATCAATAAAGATCTATTTGCATAATTATCATTAATTGTTTCATCAAATTTAACTGCTAGTGAACCAATTAGAATCCAAACATGATTTTTTAAGGCAAAATTTTTGACAAGCCTTAAAATAGGATCCTTTTCTTCAATTTTCAAAACTCTGCTTCTAAGTTCTATATCATTGGACATGAAATTGGATACTTCTGGAGTTAAGATGAATCTTGCTCCTTTTTCATAAGATTCGTGAAGAGAAGTTTTGATTTTTTCATAATTTTCTTCTGTTTTATCGTTGGAAGAAAGTTGTATTATTGCTACCTTGATAGGTGATTTCATTTTAGTTCTTTGCCCCGAAGTGTTATTAATTAATAAGAGTTATTACAATTGTAGTTGGTACTTCCATGCAAAACCAATCAAATATTTTTGATGAAGAACTGATTAAATGTAGGCAAGAAAGAGCAAAAGCCCAAGGTTTTGTTTCTTTTTTGCATGATCAGGTCATTGCAGATCTTAAGAACAGGATAAATGAACAAAAACAAGAATTCTTAAGTATTGAAATAATTGGGCCTTTTGCCAGATACTGGGGAGATAGGTTACCCTATAACACTTATAATTTTTGTGAGGATACAAATATTTTACCAATTAAACCAAAATCGAGAGATTTGATTATTAGTGCTTTATATTTGCATCTAGTTAATGATCCTATTGCAAGATTAGTACAAATGCGACTAGGTTTGACAAGGCAAGGAATATTGTTTGCTTATGCCTTCGGTGAGAACAGCCTTTATGAACTGAAAAAGGCTTTTGAATATGCAGAACTTAAAGTTCTTGGTAAGGTTTCACGTCGTGTGAACCCGAAAATAGACATCCCTACTTTTGGCAAATTGCTTCGGCGAGCTGGCTTTGACCATTGTGTTTCCGACAAACTAAATTATACGGTTGATTACAGCGATCCCATGAACCTTTTATCTGATATTAGGGGTATGGGAGAGACAAATGCCATGATAGAAAGAAGTAGACGACCTCTGCCAAAAAGAGTTTTATCATATGCGATGGAATACTATAGAGAAAACTATAAGACATTGAAAAAAAATAATAAATATCAAGCAACTTTTGATGTAGTTTGTCTGACTGGCTGGAGTTCTAAACCTGGGAGTATGCAGGAGTGAAAATCTGAGTACTTTAACAAAAATTTGTTGAAATATTACTTTTGTAGCTTAATTACAATTAAGGATTTAGAGTTTAATTTTTTAATAACCTATTTAGGATCAAAGCGTTGAAATTAGACAAACCAGGTCAAGGTAGATTAGCATTTGCTAGCCAGGACCACCCTCCAATAGCTGTGGCAAAAATAGGTGTCCTGATTGCCAACCTTGGAACGCCTGACAATACTGATTATTGGTCTATGAGACGGTATCTTAGCGAATTTTTGTCGGACAAACGAGTGATTGATTATCCAAGGTGGCTTTGGCAACCTTTATTACAACTTATTATTCTTTCAAAGAGACCATTTTCTTCGGGTGAAGCATACAAGAGTATTTGGAATGAAAAAGACAATGAGAGTCCTTTATTGACCACAACTAGGAGTCAGTTTAGAAAGTTAAGTCTGCATTTCCAAAAAAGTAAGTATAATGAAAAGATTGTTATGGACTTTTGCATGAGATACGGGAATCCATCTACTGAAAGCGCAATAAAGAGGTTGCAATCGCAAGGATGTGAAAAAATATTGTTCTTCCCTTTATATCCTCAGTATGCGGGGCCTACTAGCGCAACAGCCAATGATCAAGCCTTTAGGGTGCTAATGAAAATGAACTGGCAACCAGCTTTCAGAACAGTCCCAGCCTATTTCGATAATCCTACATATATAAAAGCTTTAGCTAATTCTATCAAGGAAGCTTATGCAGAAGCAAAACCTAAACCAGAACATCTAGTAGTGTCTTATCATGGTGTCCCAGAACGCTATCTCCTAGCAGGAGATCCATACCACTGCCATTGTCAGAAGACGACTCGGTTGCTTGTAAACGAATTAAATTGGGGAAAAAAATATTGCACAACTACATTTCAGTCAAAATTTGGACCTGAAAAATGGGTGGGGCCATCAACAGTCGATTATGTGGCTGAGTTGGCAAGAACTGGTAAAAAGAACATAGCTGTTGTGGCTCCTGCTTTTTCATCGGATTGTGTAGAGACATTAGAAGAAATCAATCAAGAAATAGCAGAAAGTTTTTCTGAGGCTGGAGGAAGTAGTTTCTTGTATATACCCTGCCTTAATGACCGAGATGATCATATTGAGGCTTTCATAGAAATTATCGAAAAAGAGTTGGCGGGTTGGATTTGATTTTTTTAATTTTTAGAATAAGAAATATGACCAGGGAGTAGTTAAGATATCAATCACACATAGTTCTGAAGATGATCTCAGAAATTCTGAAGTCAGGGTTAATATTAATGGAGAACTTTTCCATAGGGAAAAGGCAAGTATTTCTGTTTTTGACAGCGGGTTTCTTTTGGGAGATGGAATCTGGGAAGGGTTAAGACTTCATAAAGGAAAGTGGCTGTTTTTTGATGACCATATGGAGAGGTTATATGCTGCTCTTAAGGCAGTGGAAATAGAGATTTCTTTAACAAAGGAAGATGTTCATTGTCAGTTAGAGAAGACACGTTTAGCGAATAACATGGAAACAGATGCTTATGCTAGATTGATGATAACTAGAGGCAAAAAATCAAAGGCTTTCCAGCATCCTGGCTTCTCTATATTTGGTTCGACATTTGTTATAATAATGGAACATTCAAGGCCAGTTTTGGATTCTTCAAAGAAGGGAATTAAGTTGGTGACAGTTCCACAGATGCGAGGTCAACCTATGACCCAGGATCCAAAACTAAATAGTCATTCGAAATTAAATTGTGTTATAGCTTGCCTACAGTCTTCTAAGGCTGGTGGAGATGAAGCATTGATGTTGGATCCTCAGGGTTTTGTTAATACAACAAATTCATGCAATTTTTTTATAATCAGGAAAGGAGAAGTTTGGACCTCTACAGGAGATTATTGTATGAACGGCATCACCAGAGAAAAGGTGATACAGATATGCAGAAATTTGGGTGTTCCAATTTATCAGAGGAACTTTTCTCTGGTAGACACGTATTCTGCGGAAGGAGCTTTTCTCACGGGTACATTTGGGGGTCTAATACAAGTTTTTAGTATAGACGGACATCAGATAGGTAATGGTTTAGAAGGAGCGATAGCTGTAAAGCTAAGAAAATTTTATGAGGCGATGATTGAGCAAAATTAAGAGGATTGCAATTTGGTCGGGACCTAGGAATTTATCGACTGCTTTAATGAGAAGTTTTGGAAATCGAGATGACTTCGAAGTTATAGATGAGCCCTTTTATGCCGCGTATTTGAAGGAGACGGAGCTTAGACATCCTATGTACTTAGAAATTCTTCACAGTCAACCTTCTGATCCAGATGTGGTGTGTGAAAACTGTGAGAATAGTTTAGTAAGTAAGCCATATCAATATCAGAAACACATGACACACCATATGCTGAAGAATTTTAATAAGGATTTTATTTTCTCATTGACAAACGTCTTTTTGATAAGGAGACCAGATTTCGTTTTGAAGTCATTTAGGAAAAAACATAGTGATTATGGATTGGCTGATCTTGGTTTCAGACAGCAGTTTGAATTATTTGAGCTGGTTAAAGATAAACTAGGCTTTGCCCCGCCAATTATAGATTCTGAAGACCTTATACAAAACCCAAGGAAAATCCTAAGAAAATTATGTAAAACCATAGGCATTAAATTCTCGGAATCAATGTTGAGCTGGAAGCCAGGCCCAAAACCTTATGATGGAGTTTGGGGAAGACATTGGTATAAAGAAATAAATAAAAGTACTGGGTTTCTGGTAAAAAAAAGTCCAGATTATAAAGATCGAGAATTTTATTCAATGTCAGCTAAAGAAGTAGAAATCATTAATTTAGCCAACATTTATTATGACGATCTTTCCAAGATTAAAATCACTGCAGAATAATTTGTTAACTTTTCTTTTTTCCCTCAGACTTTGGTTCTTTAATTTCCATGCCTGTTTCTTGGTCTACTGTTTTCATTGATAACCTAACTTTACCACGGTCATCAAAGCCCATCAGCTTAACTTTAACTTCCTGCCCTTCCTTTAGTAGATCTTTTGGGTGTGCAACCCGTTCTGTAGAGATCTGACTGACATGAACGAGACCATCCTTCTTCCCAAAGAAATTAACAAAAGCCCCAAAGTCCATTAACTTTACAATCTTACCAGAATAAATTTCACCTACCTCAGGTTCATCTACAATAGCTTTGATTAGTTCTAACGCCTTTGAAATTTTTTCAGAATCATTAGATGCGATCTTAATAATTCCTTCGTCATTAATATCAACTTTAGCTCCAGACACTTCGACAATTTCTCTAATAACTTTTCCTCCAGATCCTATTACTTCTCTTATCTTATCAGTAGCAATTTTTAAAGTTTCTATCTTCGGAGCATAAGTAGAAAATTCACCCGCTTCACTTATATCTTTGGACATTTCTTTAAGAATGTGGAGTCTTCCTTCTTTGGCTTGATCTAATGCTTTTTCCATAATGTCTGGAGTAATGCCAGCAACTTTTATGTCCATTTGTAGAGAAGTGATACCCTGAGAGGTACCCGCAACTTTGAAGTCCATATCACCTAAATGATCCTCATCTCCCAAAATGTCAGTTAGGACGGCATATTCTTTACCTTCTAAGATAAGTCCCATGGCAACACCTGCAACAGCAGATTTTAGAGGTACTCCAGCATCCATCATTGATAGTGAAGAACCACAAACTGTAGCCATAGATGATGATCCGTTTGATTCTGTTATTTCAGATACAATTCTAATGGTATATGGAAAGTCAATGGCATTAGGTAAAACAGCTTGAAGTGCACGCCAGGCTAATTTGCCATGACCTATTTCTCTTCTACCTGGCCCCATAGCTCTTCCTGTTTCTCCGACCGAGTAAGATGGAAAATTATAATGTAATAGAAATTTAGATCTACCTTCTCCGTGGAGGGCATCAATTATTTGCTCATCTTCCCCTGTTCCAAGAGTAGTAACTACTAGCGCCTGTGTTTCTCCTCTAGTAAAAAGAGCAGAACCATGTGTTCGGGGTAGAAGACTTGTTTCGGAGTTGATTTGCCTTACTTTGTCCAATTTTCTACCATCTATTCTCTTTCCTTTTTTCAGTATATCAGCCCGGACTATTTCAGATTCTATTTTCTTAAAGCAATTGTCTAGCTGTTCATCCCCTAATTCGTCCTCCGTAAGATTATCCAACACTTTTTGTTTAGCTTCACCAATAGCAACTTGTCTTTCAAGTTTATCCGCAACTGAAAAAGCCTTTCGGATATCTTTTTCTCCTAAGGAAGTAAGTTTTTTTAACAAGTCTTTATTATCAGGTGGTGAGAAATTAAATGGAGCTTTTGCAGTCTGTTCAGCAAGGTCAATTATCAATTCAATAACTTTTTGCATTTGGTCGTGGCCGAACTTGACGGCACCAAGCATTTCTTCCTCACTGAGCTCATATGCTTCAGACTCCACCATCATTACGGCATCTTGGGTGCCTGCCACTACTAAATCTAATCGTTGGGGCAAATTCTCTCGAAGTCCATCCATATCTTCAATAGATGGGTTGAGTATGTAGGAATCATCAACAAATCCCACTCGAGCACACCCTATGGGTCCAAGGAAGGGAGCACCAGAACAAGTTAAAGCTGCCGATGCAGCTATCATTGCTATTATATCAGGATCATTTTCTCCATCATGGCTTAATACGGTGCATGTAACCTGGACCTCATTCTTAAAACCATCTACAAATAATGGCCTAATAGGACGATCAATGAGCCGGCTAGTCAAAGTTTCCTTTTCTGTCGGTCTAGCCTCTCTCTTAAAAAAGCCGCCGGGAATTTTGCCAGCAGCATAATATTTCTCTTGATAATTGACAGTTAAAGGAAAGAAACCTTGACCTTCTTTTGCTTCTTTAGCAAATACAACATTTGCCATAACAGTAGTTTCACCATAAGTTGCAAGTACTGATGCATCTGCTTGTCTAGCTATCTTTCCTGTCTCTAGGGTTAGTTTATCATGGCCCCAGGTAATCGATTTTTTTATTGCCTTTAACATAGTATTCCTTCTGCACGTTAATGCTTAAAACATCTCTTGGACATTAAAGCGATTTATTCAATTCTTATTAATTAGGATAATTGCCGAATTTTCTAGATTCACCACACTAAGGATACAGGCAACCAATAAAACCATAATTTATCTTCTTATACCGAGCTGCTTGATCAAAGTCTTGTAGCGTTCCTCGTTCTTAGATTTTACGTAATCAAGTATTTTTCTTCTCTGTGATACAAGTTTCAAAAGACCTCGCCTAGAATGGTTGTCTTTCTTATGTGTTTTAAAGTGTTCCGATAAATTTGTAATTCTAGTGGTTAAAATAGCTACCTGAACTTCTGGTGAACCAGTATCATTTTCAGTTTGTGCAAATTTTTTTATTAAGTCTTGCTTAACTTCAGCATTAATCGACATCATATTCTCCCGTATCTATTTGTATTGATCTTGCCAGGATGTCGTCCAGTCAAGAGGTCCCTTAGGGAGGATATATCTTCTTTTTTGTGTTTTGCAAAGGACTTTTAGAACCATATGCATGGATGCACATCAAAGCTAATGTAAAGCAAGTGCTTTGGCTGGTTTTTTTTTGTTAAACCTAAGTGATAAATAGGTTTCCCTGATTTTTGCAAAAAGTTTTTCACTTTCAAATTTCTACTTTGTATTATGCCTAAATTACCCCAGGAGCAAATAATGTTATCAGCCCAGGCTATGCTTTCTAGCAAGATTTTATCATTGTGGAGTCCTATGATATCAGGAGTAATCTTTAAAAGATCAGGGTTTGTCGAGCGAAATGCGAAAAGATTACATACTCTAAACTGTTTGTATCCTAAAAGCATTGCTCGATTTTGACATCTAATTAAGGTGGGGTCAGTTATTTCTTCTGTAGCTTTGGATGGGTTTAGCAATATATAAAGTAACTTACTTCCTTGGTAACTCCATGTTCGGGTAATTGAATATCTAAAATTGAAACAATCTGAAAAAATAGCTCTAGATACAAAATCATTGCAACTTATTTGTCTTCTTACTAATTTTTCCACTTAAAGGTTTCTTTTTGATTTCTAGCGTTTCAGGATATTAAACACCCTCGCAGGAAAAAATATTTCATTCTTGACCTTGCCGAAGGCTAAAGGGATATTTTGGAATCTAATCCATACCAAACCATAGTCTGGTTTTGGGATTTTGTTGATTTCATATGAGCTCCCATTAAGGATTTTATTTATGTCTTTAGCTTTACAACTAAAATTGGGAAATTCTTTTAGTACGGTCTCCGTTGGTAAGACATTTTGAAGTAATTTAGGATTTTTCATTCTTTCAAATTCATCTAACCCAATACTATTTTCTACACTAAAAGGTCCACAAGCTATTCTTCTAATATCATGAGCATGGCCATAACATCCCAATAAATTCCCAACATCTCTCGCTAAAGATCTGACATATCCACCTTTTCCACAAGTAAACTTCAGGCTCACTTCATCTTTATTTTTCCTTTTCAAGACTAGTATTTTTTTTATAAAAACTTGCCTTGCCGATAATTCGTATTGCGATCCTTGATGAAAGAGCTTGTAAGCTCTCTCACCATTTATTTTTATTGCTGATAACTTAGGTGGTACTTGCGATATATGGCCTTCAAAATTCTTTAAGGCTTCCTTGATAACCTGAGTTTCTGGTCTGTCTGAAGATTGATTTATTATTTTTCCAGAAGAGTCGTCGGTGTCAGTAGCTATACCTAGCCTCATTGTAAATGTATAGGTTTTGAGGAAATCCCCAATGAACCTAACAGTTTTTGTGGCCTCCCCCAGTGCTAATGCTAAAATACCTGTCGCATCTGGATCCAATGTGCCTCCATGGCCTATTTTTTTTATTCCAGTCTTTTTCTTGATCGAGCTCACAACTTTTGTTGAACCAATACCCTTAGGCTTATCTATTAATAACCAACCATGTAAATCATTTAAAAGATGAATTTTTGTCATGACAAGATTATCTGTTTTAACGAGAGTCCATATCTAGGTTTTTTAGAAGCTCGGAAGTTTTTCGAAATTCCTCAAAACTTTTGTCCTCTATAAATCTTAATTCGGGTACATACTTTAGGTGAACCTTATTACCTAGATATTTTCTTATAATGCTTTTCTTTTTATTAAGGGCTTCTTCTATTATTTTTGAGTTTTCCCTTCCGACGGGTATGAAGTAGACCCTAGCAACGCGAATGTCCTTTGAACAAGCTACTTCTGTCAATGTAAGAGTCAGGCCCTCCAACCCCCACTCTGACCAGTCTAGATGGTACATTATTTCTGAAAGCTCTCTTTTAATTAACTCATTGACTCTTAAGAGCCTATGAGATTTATTTCCAAAGCTATTACTCATGGTAGCTAGTTCAATTATAATTCATGCTTATTGACTTATGTGATTGGTGAATACATAACGAAGTCTTGGATGTTTGTCGATAACAACTAATCATGTTCAATTATGGGAAATTCAGCAAATGGCTAAAAAAATAAGAATAACCATAGTAGGGGCTTCTGGTAGAATGGGGCGAATGTTAGCTAGTGTCGTCGAGGAAGATCAAGACTTAGAAATTTCTGGCTTAATAGAAGTACAAGGACATTTCTTAATAGGAAAATTAGCAAACAAAGAAATCTCTGGTCTTAAAAGTAATTTAGAGTTTTCTGATGATATTGAAGTTGCTTTGTCGGTATCAGATGCGGTTATAGATTTTACAAATCCTGAAACATCAGTGAGCATCGCAAAACTCGCCGCCAGGTACCATGTAGTAGACGTAATTGGTACTACTGGTTTTTCTCAACAACAATTAAAGCAAATAGAAAAATCTGCCCGTGAAACAACCATAATCAGAGCAGGAAACATGAGCTTAGGTCTAAATATTCTGACGGGTTTAGCTAGGAAGGTTTCAGAAGCATTAGATTTAGATTTTGACGCAGAAATAATTGAAATGCACCATGGAAAAAAAGTAGATGCTCCTTCAGGAACAGCTTTAATGCTCGGTGAAGCGGTGGCAGATGGTAGGGGAAAGTGCCTTGATGATCTGAAAGAAAAACCTAGAGATGGAATTGTAGGCCCAAGAAAGAAAGAGAAAATTGGTTTTTCGGTGATTAGGGGCGGTGATATAATCGGTAATCATTCAGTAATGTTTGCTGGAATGGGAGAACAGATAATCCTCCAGCATAATGCCACTGATCGACGGATTTTTGCTCGAGGTGCTGTAAAAGCTGTAAAGTGGGGAATAACGGCAAGCGAGGGCGAATATTCTATGTTAGATGTTCTCAACCTGCATTAATGAATTATCTTAATCGAGTAATGATAGTGCTTAAGAATTTTATTGTTAAAAGATTTTTCATCTGCGTTTTGGGAAGTGTCATTTCATTACAAGGCTTTAATGCGATGGGAGCTCCACTTGTAGCCTGTGGCGGCAATTTTAACCAGTTTTTGCAAAGGATAGGTGTTAAAGCAGTAGAACGAGGAGTAGACAAGAATTCCGTTTTATTGGCACTCAAATACAGTAAACATTCACAAAAAGTTTTAGAAATGGATCGAAAACAGAGAACTTTCAGGTTAAGTTTTTTGGATTTTTCAGAAAGAGCAATTAATACCTACCGATTAAAGAATGGTATAAAAAATATTGAGAGATATAAAAAAACTTTCCAGTTAGCTAAATCTAAGTATGGGGTGCCGGCAGAAGTCATCTCAGCATTTTGGGCCATGGAAACAGATTTTGGGGCAGTTCAGGGAAAATTCAACACTTTAAGTTCTTTAGCCACTTTGGCTCATGATTGTAGGCGACCAGAAATGTTTCAGGAAGAGTATGTTTCAGCAATAGCATTATTTGCAGATGGTGTTATCGAGAAAGAAATTACGGGAGCTTGGGCCGGTGAAATTGGACAAGTACAAATGTTACCTTCTGACATCAAGATCTTTGGTCAGGACGGCGATGGTGATGGAATTGTAGACCTTAAAAAGAGTGCTCCAGATGCCATATTAACTGCTGCTGCTCTTATATCAGATATGGGATGGATTCCGAATCAACCTTGGATAGAAGAAGTCAAAATGGATTCTGGATTTCCCTGGGAGGAAGCAGGATTTGGTCGAGAGCGAGCTTTGGAAGCATGGAAAAGGTTGGGAATTAAATCAAGGACTGAGTCATTTGAGGCAAATGATCAGGCCATTGCTACTTTACTGATTCCTCAAGGCCGCAAAGGGCCAAAATTTTTGGCCTACTCCAATTTTAAGGTTTATCTTAGTTGGAATGATAGTTTCATATACACAGTTACGGCGGCTCATTTGGCTACTAGATTGGGTGGAGCAAAGAAACTTATAAGTAGTGATCCAGAAGATATTTTAACAGTAGGAGAAATGATTGAACTACAAAAGATTCTGAAATCAAAAGGATTTAATGTTGGAGAAATTGATGGTATTTTGGGCCGTAATACCAGGCAAAGCGTTCGAAAAATGCAACTGGAATTGGGGTTCCCAGGAGATAGTTGGCCTACTAGAAATTTATTGAAAAAATTAAGATGAAGACGTCAACCCGAAGAAGCGGTTAATAAAAAAGCTATCACCAGGACTTTCTACTAATCTGGCGGCTATTTCAGGTTTTTCTAACTTGGCTATATGCTCTTTCTCAGTCGGTAATGAGACTTGATATATTCCTCTACACAAGTGAATGTGAGATACTTTATGTGCCCACTTATTATATTCAGGCATGTATACATAACGTTGAAAAAAGCCTAACCGTCTTTCTGGTTTTATTTTCCAGCCTGTTTCTTCATATACTTCTCTTATTAGAGCATGTAAGTAGTGTTCACCTTTGTCTATTCCTCCACCTGGAAGTTGTATTTCATTCCCATGTTGTTGTGTAAGTAACATGCTTTTACCCACTATTATTAATCCATAGATACTGGGTCTATAATGATACTTTATATTTCTCCGTATAGGTTCTCCTACCCTCAACATGAAGTATCTTTCAGCGAATCTATTAAGATTGTCATTTGATGTATAAACTAAATAATGTAAAAGACCTTTAAAAGCAGATTGATAGTTACATGTCAAAAAAGAATTCATATTTATCTAATTTGGTTATGCCTTTTCAGTTTGAAGGTCTGCCTATAAGGGGTAGAATTTGTAGAGCTAGCCAATCTATAAGGGATATTGTCCAGCAACATGATTATCCTGAAAACATCTCTAAATTTCTCTCAGAAGCTGTAATACTTACTGTATTAATGGCTGATTCAATCAAACTAAAACATAGGTTGTCCCTTCAAATTCAAGGTAAAGGGGATCTAAAATTAATTGCAACTGATTATTATGTTTCACCAAAACTATCAGGGAATTCAAAAATTAGAGGTTATGCAAAGTTCAATTCAACCAAGAGTGATTATACTGGGGAAATAAAACATTTGATGGGAGAAGGTTATTTTGCCACGATATTAGATCAAGGAGATGGAAGTCTGCCTTATAAGGGTCTTGCTGAATTGAATGGAGTAAATTTGGTTCATTCTGCTGAAGAATTTTTTATAAAATCTGAGCAGTTAAAGACCCGCTTTTGGACATACATTAATCGTGAACTGGATCAGGATGGTAAAATTTGCTTCAATGGGATTGGTTTAATGCTGCAATACCTACCTGATGAAAAAAAAATGTCTAAAAATGTTCTCAGTGATAATATCTTAGATAAAGAGAACTGGAAGAAGATTGTATTGTCATTAGACCAAAATGGTTCTGAATTTATTCATGATCGTAAAAGTGATTTTTCTGAATTGTTACTTAAAACTTTCTTAAATCAAGAGATAAGAGTTTTTAAAGAAAAGATTTTTGAGTTTGGATGCGGGTGTAGTCCTGATAAGGTCGTACAGACCATGTCAATTTATTCAAGAAAAGACCTTGATGCTATGACGAATCCACTAGGCAAGGTGACAGCGGATTGTCAATTTTGTGGAGCACATTATGAATTTAACCCATCTGAGTTGGGTCAAGATAATTAACTCGATTTTGTAGAAAAGCGATCAAGGTAGGATAAATTTTGAACACTTCAAGTTTACTAGAGGTCATAAAATTAAAATTTAGCTCTCCAGACTCAAATAACTCGCAACTTGTCACAAACTTGGATTACAGTTCAGATTTTGATCTTTCACCGAAAAATCAACACAAACTCAAAGGTCAATTCGGAAAAATAGCTGCGGTCTTTCTTTTACTGAGAGAAAACCAAGGAGAGGTACAAGTGATCTTCACGAGAAGGTCCAGAAACCTATCATCCCATCCAGGGCAAATTTCTTTTCCGGGAGGGATTGTTGAACCAGAAGATTCTTCTATCCTGAATGCGGGTCTTAGAGAAGTAAAAGAAGAGATAGGTTTGGATAAAAAAAAGATACAAACGCTGGGAATCTTACGCCCTCATGAAACATTAAGCAAGTTTTTGATATACCCCTTTGTTGGGATCATAGATAGTGCTTCAGAATTTAAAATGAATATTAGTGAGGTGACTGAAATTTTTGAAGTTCCCCTAGGCTTTCTATTGAATAGAAAAAATATGAGCGAACACAGGATTCAAAAGAACAAAAAGTACGCTGGATATTATGCTGTACCTTATGGGCCTTATTATATTTGGGGTGCAACGGCTAGAATTATTAAGAGTTTTGTAGAGAGGTTTCACGGTTGAAAAGTTTAAGGTCAGTACCCAGAGAGAATATTTTCCCCGCACCATTTGATGTAAGTTGGTTTTACCAGCCAACCATAAGAAAATTACTTTCTATCCTTCAATCTGAAGGGGCAGAAGTATTTGCAGTGGGCGGCTGTGTAAGAGATTCTTTTTGGAAAAAAAAAGTAGAAGAAATTGATTTAGCTATCAATATTGATCCTATCCAGGTGAAAGAATTATTGAATAAAATAGATTGCAGAGTTCTAAATATTGGAATTGAATATGGCACTGTTACAGTAATTCTAGAGGGTTACAAATTTGAAATTACAAGTTTTCGAAAAGACATAAAAACATTTGGCCGAAAGGCAAAGGTTCAATACTGTGATGACTTGAAAGAAGATGCCAAGAGAAGAGATTTTAGTTTCAATACAATTTATTTGAAGCCAAATGGTTTAATCGTTGATCCATTAGGAAATTTTTCTGACTTAAGAAGTGGAACAGTAAAATTTGTTGGTGATCCAAATGAACGGATAAATGAGGATCATCTCAGAATTTTAAGATATTTTCGTTTTGTGAGTAGGTTTCCAAATACAAATAAGGCTCCTGACCAGGAAACCTTGAGTACTATCAAAAGAAAAAGACATTTAATCTTAGAATTAAGTCGAGAAAGAATTTGGAATGAACTAAAATTGATACTGTGTAGCCATTCTATAGATTTAGTCATCAGCTTAATGAACCAAACTGGGTTGCTGGCTCTAATATTTCCACAGGCAAGGCTGGATCTAGTACAAAAAATGTCTAAATTAGAAAAAATGTTAGAGAAGATCATCAATAAAGTGAATGAAGGTGGATCTGTTGATCTCTGCGACCCGATACGCCGTCTTGCCTTACTTTCTAATGGGAGCGATGACTTTCATCAGACGATGTTTTCTTTAGATAAAAAAGAATTAAAGCGTTTGAGATTTTATCAACTGCAAGTTAGTAAGATATTTGAGAGTTGTCACTTGATGGGTTTTCGCCATGGTTTACAAAATGGCATTGATTTATTGTTGCTGAGTATGACAGTGATTGAGGAACCTGCTAGTTCTAAGATTGAGGAAGAAACCCAAATTATCTTAAAGCGTTGTCATAAGAAAATAGTTGAAGGATCATTCGCAAGATTTCCGCTATCAGGCCAAGATCTTTTGAATAAAGGATACTCCGGGAGAAATTTGGGTTTAATTCTTAAGGAATTGGAGACAGCTTGGATAGCATCTGGGTTTTCTTTAAGCAGATGTCAATTACTTAAGAAAGTTCGATTTATAAAATGATTAAGGCCATTTAGCAATAGGTGGTAGGCTCATTAAAACAGCTTCGGGATTATGTCCTGTTTGTAGGCCAAATTGAGTTCCGCGATCGTAGACAAGATTAAATTCAGCATAACGACCTCTTTTTATAAGCTGCCACTCTCGATCTTCAGGCGTCCATTCTTCTCCGATATGTTTTTTTGTTATAGTGACAAATCCTTCAAGGAAGGCCTTACCAACGTCTCTGGTAAAAGAAAAATCACTTTCCCAATTTCCTGTATTAAGGTCATCAAAGAAAATCCCACCAACTCCTCTTGGTTCATTCCAATGTTTTATCATAAAGTACTCATCTGCCCATGCCTTAAATTTTGGGTAATACTGTTTATTGGTTTTATCACAGGCTTTTTTTAAACACTTATGAAAAAAGTGAGTGTCTGTCTTGTTTTCAATCATAGGATTTAAATCTGAACCACCACCAAACCATGTCATAGACGGGGTCCAAAACATTCGGGTATTCATATGGACGGCAGGTGTTTTTGGTGATTGCATGTGGGCCACCAAACTGATTCCAGAAGCCCAAAATCTTGGGTCATCCTTTAGCCCAGGTATATCATGTCTAGATGAAAGGCTCTTTTGAGCAAGAGGCTCCAAATCTCCATATACTGTAGAAATATTTACTCCTACCTTTTCAAAAACCCTACCATTTCTCATAACGGACATTACACCACCACCACCATCCTGATTATTTTTTCCTTGCCTAGTGGTATTTTTTCTCTCAAATTTTCCAGGATCAGAAGGTGGATAGGGACCTGAAACTTGATTTAGCTCAATTTTTTCAAATTCGTCACAAATGATATCCCTTAATTTTTTGAACCAATTTTGTGCTAGGTTCTTTTCATTCTCGCCTATTTTGGCTTTTGAATTCATCGTATAATCCTTTTTACAGTGTCATTGTTGTGACGTAATATAAACATTACCATCGAAATCTTTTTAGGTACAATATAAATACTTGCATTGAGCTGTGTCAAAATAGCTATTTGATGATAGGATAAAATATGAGGCTAGATCGGGCTTTAGTTGAGCGTGGAATAATTGAAACTAGAGCAAGGGCATGTGATCTAATCAAAGAAGGTTTGGTAAAAGTAAATAACTTTCCAGTCTTGAAACCCTCCCGAAGTATTAGCTTAGATGATGAAATAGTCGTGGATAAAGAAAATTTTCCATGGGTTAGTCGGGGAGCTAAAAAACTGGATTTTGCTATTCAAGAGTTTGTTCTCAATCCTAAGGATATGATTGTATTTGATTTAGGAGCCTCAACGGGAGGCTTCACAGAAGTTTTATTAAAATATGGGGCTAAGAGAGTTTATGCGATTGATGTTGGGCAAGATCAATTGCATATGAAACTAAAAGCTGATTATCGAGTACGCGACCTATCAGGTTTAGATGTACGCAAGATCGACTACTTAGACTTACCAAAACCTGAATGGATTGTTGCTGATTTATCTTTCATATCACTTACAAAAGCTCTCCCAAGAATTATGGCAAGAGCTTCATTGGGAGCCAAAATAATTTGTCTCATCAAACCTCAGTTCGAATTATCGAAAAAAAATATTGGGAAGAATGGTGTTGTGAAGTGTGAAGATTTAAGAAGATTCGCTGTAAAAAATGTTGTTAACTTTTTTTGTCAGGATAATTGGAAGGTTTTGGAAATTACATCAAGTCCGATATTGGGACGTTCCGGGAATATGGAATTTCTATTGTTAGCAAAGAAATATTGATTGCAGATTATCCTATTTGGCCCCGGTTTATCAAATATTGATCTAACAAAACACAAGCCATCATTGCCTCTCCAACAGGGACAGCCCTTATCCCTACGCAAGGATCGTGTCTCCCTTTTGTTATAACTTCTACTTCGTCACCACTCTCATCGATCGACAGCTTGGAGGTAGCGATTGACGATGTAGGTTTTACGGCAAATCGGGTGACTATATCCTGGCCTGTTGAAATTCCACCTAGTATGCCGCCAGCATTATTTGAGAGGAAAACTGGTTCATTATTATCGTTTATCCTTATCTCATCAGCATTTTCTTTTCCAGTAGATGAGGCGGACATAATGCCATTACCTATTTCTACAGCTTTTACAGCGTTGATGGACATCATGGCTGAAGCTATTTGGGCATCTAGCTTATTGTAAATTGGAGATCCTAGTCCGATAGGAACATTTTTGGCTAAGATTTCAATAATTGCCCCAACAGAATTTTTATTTTTTCGAGTTTTATCTAAGTAATCAGCCCATTTACTCACTGTATGCTTGTCAGGTGACCAAAAAGGATTCTGAGATATTGTAGAAATATCAAAATTTTTCCGATCAATTTCATGTTCTCCAATTCTTACTAAATACCCGATTATATCTAAGTTTGGAACTAGTTTTCTTAGTACTAATCGAGCAACAGACCCTGCGGCTACTCTAACAGCAGTTTCTCTTGCTGATGCTCTACCGCCACCGCGGTAATCTCTGATACCATATTTCTTATGATAGGTAATATCTGCATGTCCAGGTCGAAAAGAAGTTGCTATATTTGAATAGTCTTTAGATCTCTGGTCTAAGTTTTGGACTACAATCTGTATAGGGGTGCCTGTAGTTTTCCCTTCGAATGTTCCTGACAATATTTCAACGGTATCTGCCTCTTTTCTTTGGGTTGTATATTTACTTTGACCTGGCTTCCTTTTGTCCATGAAAACTTGAATCATAGATTCAGAAATTTCTATATTTGGAGGACATCCATCTATAGTTACTCCTATTGCTTTGCCATGACTTTCTCCCCACGTAGAGAAGCGAAACAAATGTCCAAAACTGTTCATTGACATGGCTGGCCTTTAGGAAATTCAGATGCAAAAATACTTTTCAAAGCTAACATTGTATATTAGTTAGCTAGTATCATCAAATACTTAAAAACACATATTTCTTGTAGATTTGATGCTTTCTTATGCTTGCCTTTTTTTAATATTCGCCCATAGCTTCTTATTGGTGAAGTATAGTAGAATGGCTAAAACTATCAAATAAAGGGCGGCTGTGAATCCAAATTCTTTACGAGCATTTAATTTTGGTTCTGCTGCCCACATTAAAAATGCTGCGACATCTTTTGCTTCCTGTTCAATTGAAGCTTCGGTCCCATCAATATACTCGACATCATCTCCCCAAAGAGGTTGGGCCATGCCTATCCAGTTTCCAGGGAAATATTTGTTTTCATAAAGAGTTGTTCCGGCTTGTTCTTTTTCTTCTTCTGTATAACCTTTCAATAAGTTTACAATGTATTCTGGTCCGCCCATACCTTTTAGGAGCTGGTTTATTCCAGTCCCATAGGGTCCATGAAAACCCGCACGTGCTTTTGCTATTAAACTTAGGTCAGGGGCATTTTCAATCCCTGAAACTGGAAATTTGTCTGAGGGCCTTCCTTCTCTATAGTCATCAAGTTCAGGGTCATAAATCTCATATTCAGCTGCATAGGCTTTTACTTGCTTAGGAGTTAATTCAGGTCCTCCTGAATCTCCTAAAGTTCTGAAAGCTACTTGACGCAAACCATGACAGCCTGAGCATACCTCAGTGAAGACTTGTAAACCTCTTTGAAGTTGGTTTCTTTCATAAGTACCCAGAGGACCCTCAAAAGAAAAATCTATGTCCTCAATTCTTTGGGTTTTTTCTGCGGCAAAGGCTGGAACACTTAAGAGTAAGCTAAATGTTAAATAAAAAAATGAGAGACAGTTTTTTTTCATAGGATTATTTTCATGTGGGAGTTTCTGGTTACTTTACTTACTCAGGGGCTATATTGCTTTTCTTTTTGACATCATTGTCAGGGCTATGGATTCCTCTTTTTTTGTTTTGAAGTATCACAGCTTCTTCAATAGTTTCAGGTTCTTGATCAGGAGTTTCAATAAGACCTAACAAAGGGAGTAATACCAGGAAATAAGCAAACCAATAAGCACTGCCTATGAGTGCAATAGTAGCATAAGGTTCTTCAGCTGGCATTGCTCCGCACCACATCAATACAAAGAAGTCTATAACCAAAAGGGCAAACCACCACTTGAATTGTGGTCTATATCTTCCTGATCTTACTGAAGAAGTATCCAGCCATGGAGCAAGTGCCATGACAATTATAGCTCCAAACATAGCTATTATGCCAAATAGTTTTGCGGTAACTATACCCCCGCTCAAGAAAGTGGCTAGTTGTACAACCCATACTTCTGCTGTGAAGGCCCTTAATATAGCATAAAAAGGAAGTAAGTACCATTCAGGTACAATATGTGCTGGGGTTACAAGAGCATTTGCTTCGATATAATTGTCAGGATGACCTAAGTAATTTGGCATAAATGCAACAACAGATACAAATGCAATTAATATAACTACAAGTGCAAACATATCTTTGATAACGTAATAAGGCCAAAAAGGTACTGTGTCTTTTTGAGCATCTTCTTTTGACGTTCTCCGAACTTCTACCCCTGTCGGATTATTATTACCTGTAGTATGAAATGCCCATATGTGAAGTATTACCAAGCCAAGAATAACAAAAGGGAGTAAATAATGGAGACTAAAAAACCTATTTAGAGTTGCATTATCTACTGCAGGACCACCTAAAAGCCATACTTGAAAAGGTTCACCGACTACTGGGATTGCTCCAAAAAGACTTGTTATAACCGTAGCACCCCAAAAGGACATTTGTCCCCAAGGCAAGACATATCCCATGAAAACAGTTGCCATCATTGCTACATAAATGAGCATGCCAAGTATCCAAGTGATTTCTCTTGGTTCTTTATAGGATCCATAAAATAATCCTCTGAATATATGCATGTAAACAGCAATGAAAAATAGGGAGGCCCCATTTGCATGTATATAGCGTATGGCCCAGCCAGCATTTACATTTCTCATGATATGCTCAACACTATCAAAAGCATGATCTACGTGTGGAGTATAATGCATAACCAAGACAATGCCGGTAATGATCTGGAGAGTTAAGCAAAAGGTAAGAACAATTCCCCAAATCCACATCCAGTTTAAATTTTTTGGTGTTGGAATCATGAGTGTGTCATGAATAAGTCCAAAAATTGGTAATCTCTTGTGCATCCAAGATTGAAAACCTGGTTTTGGTTTATAGTGATCGTGAGGAATTTCACCCATTATTTTTTCCTTTTAACCAAGTTTAATAATTAAATCTTCGATGAATTCAGCCTTAGGAACAATAAGATTCTTGGGTGCAGGTCCCTTTCGAATCCTACCAGCCGTGTCATAGTGTGAGCCGTGACAAGGGCAAAACCAGCCGTTGAAATCTCCTGCTTCTGCCAAAGGTACACAGCCTAGATGGGTGCAAACTCCCACCATAACCAACCATTCTCCTGCTTCATCCAATGTTCGATTTTCATCGCTAGCATCAGTATTTGGTTTGTTTTTATTATCTGATAGAGGATCTGGCAAAGTTTCTAAATCCACTGCTCTGGCAGCCTGAATTTCCTCTTCAGTTCGCCTTCTAATAAATACTGGTTTACCTAGCCACTTTATTGTTATTTGAGATCCTGGCTCAACGTCTGCAACATCAACTTCAATTGATGACAGGGCTTGCACATCAGCAGACGGATTCATTTGATCAATTAGAGGCCATATAGCTGCAGCAGTAGTAATTGTACCAGCTGCTGCTGTAGCAACGTAAATGAAATCTCTTCTAGAAGGTTCCTTGCTTTCAGTTTCTGACATTTCTGTCTCCTAATCCCTTTATGAGGTACTTGGCAACCAATGGCTTCACTTAATTCCTTGGAATGTGATATATAACCTTATTCAATGTGAGTCTAGCAGACTTTCCGACGCAGGTGGCATTATAGATGAAGTCAATCGATTTGAGGCTGGCAGTTTACCAGCCCGATATCCCTCAAAATCTAGGTTCTATGATAAGATTAGCAGCTTGTTTTGGTGTTAAAATGGATATAATTGGCCCATGTGGTTTTCCATTTTCAAAGGCTGTATTGAAGAGAACGGCGATGGATTACTTGGATGTAGCTAAAATTGACCATCACTCAAGTTACGATTTTTTCAGAACTAATATACCCTCTTCAAGCAGATTGGTCCTTCTTACTGTCCAAGCATCAGTCAGTATTTGGGATTATAAGTTCAAACCAAATGATACAATAGTCGTTGGTCGAGAAAGTGTTGGGGTGCCTGACTTAATTAGGAAAGAAATTAAGGATCAAATCAGAATACCTATGGTTCCTTCAGTCAGATGTCTTAATGTGGCAAATGCTGCATCAATAGCTTTGGCTGAAGCGACAAGGCAAATAGGAATGTGAACAATATCTAGTTTGATTAATACGAGTTGATTCCTAACTTGCTAAATTGGCCATGGTTTATTATCGTCATTGAAGTTTTAACTTTATTGGCTGTAAATGAACTTTCGAGGTATATATGGATAAGAAAATTGAAAATATTGATTTACGTTCTCTATTGGCTGATACCAGTTTGCTTAGGAGCCAGGCTTACATTGCTGGGGAATGGGTTGATTCAAATTCAAATAAGACTTTCAATGTAATTGATCCTGCCAGCTCGCAGACTATTACTACTGTTCCCGATCTTGGTGTAGAGGAGGCTCGATCTGCTATAGACGCTGCCTACGAGGCTCAGAAAAGCTGGTCTATTAAAACTGGGAAAGAAAGAGCTGCAATTATTCAAAAATTCTATCATTTAATGCTTGAAAACGCTGATGACCTAGCAAAAATTCTTACGGCGGAAATGGGAAAACCATTGTCCGAAGCAAAAGGTGAAATAACATATGGGGCTAGTTTCTTGGAGTTTTACGCGGAAGAAGCTAAAAGGATTTATGGGGAAACTATACCTGGTCACCAAGCGGATAAAAAGCTTTTGGTGATCAAGCAACCAATAGGTGTTGTGACCTCTATCACTCCTTGGAATTTTCCAAATGCCATGATTACCAGAAAACTGGGTCCTGCATTAGCTGCTGGTTGCACTTTTGTTGCTAAACCGGCTGCAGAGACTCCTTTGTCTGCTTTGGCTATTGCAGTTTTGGCTGAGAGAGCAGGATTGCCTAAAGGAGTTTTCTCAATGGTTACCTCTAAGCAGTCTAAACTGATTGGCGAAGAATTTTGTTCGAATTCAAAAGTTCGAAAACTGACTTTTACTGGTTCAACAGAGGTTGGTAGGGTTTTGCTTAAGCAAGGATCTGAACAAGTCTTAAAAATGTCCATGGAACTTGGAGGGAATGCTCCATTTATAGTATTCGATGATGCCGATTTGGATGCTGCGGTCGAAGGTGCAATAATTTCTAAATATCGAAATAATGGACAAACTTGTGTGTGTGCAAATAGGATTTATGTCCAAGACGATATTTATAATGCATTTGCAGAGAAGTTGAGTAAAGCGGTACAAAAATTCAATGTAGGCAGTGGTTTTGATAATAATGTGACTCTGGGTCCACTAATTACTGAAGATGCAGTTCTTAAGGTTGAGCAGCATATACAGGATGCTATTTCCAAAGGAGCAAAGTTGGTTTCGGGAGGGAAAAGACACAGTCTTGGGGGGTCTTTTTTTGAACCCACCCTTTTAACGGAAGTTTCTAAAGAAATGATGGTAGCCACTGATGAAACTTTTGGTCCTGTAGCTCCTTTATTTAGATTTGAAGATGAGGAGGATGTCATCAACCAGGCTAATGACACGATATTTGGTTTAGCGGCATATTTTTATGCAAAGGATTTATCAAGGGTCTGGCGTGTTTCTGAGTCTTTGGAGTACGGTATGGTTGGCGTCAATACCGGGTTAATTTCAACTGAACTTGCACCCTTTGGGGGTGTAAAACAGTCTGGATTAGGTAGAGAAGGATCTAGGCACGGAATAGAAGAATTCTTGGAAATGAAATATATTTGTATGTCCATTTAGTGTTAGGCTCTTTAAGAGTGGGGAAATTGTGGATTTAA
>PACC02000032.1 GCA_002699695.2 Paracoccaceae bacterium
TTAAGTTTAAGAGTGGAAAAAGGTTATGGTTCTTGGGGTAGGGAGTATTCTCCAGAATACTGGCCCCATGAAGTGGGTTTAGATCACTTAATCAAGTTGGATAAACCTTTCTTCTTGGGCAGAAAAATTTATAATGAACTTAAGAAAAAACCTCCTCGTGAGAAACTTGTTATGCTAGAGGTTTTCACGGATTTAGATGCTGATCCAGTCGGCGGAGAGCCGATTTTTTTAGAGGATGGCACGCCGGTCGGTCAAGTAAAGTCTGGTGCATTTAGTTACACCTGTAAAAAATCCTTGGCTCTTAGCATGATTAGATCGGATTATGCCTCAGTTAAGGAGATTTTTGATGTTGCAGTCATTGGTCGGAAAACTCGAGCTGTCATACTAGATAAGCCCCCATTTGATCCCAAAGGAAATCGGTTGAGAAGCTAAATATTGATTGCATAGTTTAAGCTATCTGTAAGCATGGGTTCATGAAGCATAGGGAGGCATGAGGATAATTTGAAACTTAATTCAGACAGGTTAATCATCGTTCCATTTCAACAATCAGATAAAATGGATTGGTTCAGAATTGATAGTAATCCATTAGTGCGGAAGTTTCTTCCCGGAAAATTACCGACCAGACAACAAGCTTACGATTATATCGACAAATCTATAAAAAGTTATAGTAGTAATGGATTTGGTAGATATGCTGTCAGATCTCGTCAAAATGGAAATTTAATTGGTATGTGTGGTTTTCTCATGGAAGATTACGGGATCGATTTTGGATACCGTTATTTGCCAAAGTATTGGGGAAAAGGAATAGGTTTTGAAGCTGCAAGAACTGTCTTGGATTTTGGTTTTACTGCAATAGGAGATGAGAACATCTTCGCATTGACACTAGTGAGTAATGTTGCTTCTGTCAGGATAATCGAAAAACTAGATTTTTCTTTTGTAGAAAAAGTGAGTTTTGAGTCCCATGATAATGTATTAAAATATGTTATACAAAGGCCATCGCATTCAAGATAATTTTGCAACATGAACAGGAACAAAAATCATATTTAGTCTACTTTTAAGTAAACAGGTATTAGTGAGATCTGTTTTAACTTTCTTAATGTGTGCTGCATCAAATGTGGCTTTTTCCATTTGCCCAGCACCATTTATCTCCAGTACTTCAAATACTTTTGGTATAAGTATTTGTTCCTTGTCTTCTATTCCTCCCAGATATCATTCTCACGCAGAAAACGTTTTACATGATTTGTTAGATTATAATAATGATTTAATTCCAGATAATCAAAAGTCTCTAACTGAAATGTTATCTAACCAAGCAGTTTTTCTGGTATTAAGCGAGGAAGAAGAGTTAGAACTTTATGAAAGAAAATCTGGGAATCATTCAAACTTTACCTTAGTTTATACTGGGGAAATGGTTTTAAATGATGTTCCTCAGTTTGATGCTACCATAGAAGAAGCACTGCATTTAGTTACTGCTGAAGGGTATTCCAAGGCCTATCCAGGTTTTTTTGGGGAATTCCAAGGTTCTAAAATCTCAACTTTCTTAGATATAGCGAGGGGAGGTTATTTTTCAGAAGTCCCAAAAAAATATCCCGCTGAAGCATACTTTACTTATTATGATAGAACTTGTGATTATGGTTGTCAGATCACAGAATTTCTTTATTGGGCAATAACTACCTTAAGAGGGCAGCAGAAGCATAATTGGCGGGACTATGAGATTGAGGAAGAATGGAGGCCTGAAACTCGTGAAAAATTGCTTAAGTTAGATCGCAGTCTGGTGGAATTCCTTTCTAAAAAAGAATTTTCTATATTGTATTAGATAGTATTGGAGATCAGCGTAAGATTGCTTTGTTCACTAATAATTGTATCCTGAAGAGGAAGCGAGGTATTAGAGTCTGAAAATTCTCTAGCCAGGTAAATGTAAGATTTCTTGTCTTGTTCCATTTTCAACGTGTATTTTATCACGGTCAATAGCAAACACACGCCAGCCTTCGAAGCGTTCTCCTACTTTTAGGGTAAGTATTTTACCATTAGAGAGCCTCACCAGAGCTCTCGGATTAGAAGTTTTTCCAAAAATACCAATCAAGTTTGTCCGATCCAAATCAATAAAATTGGTTTTGGTTGAATTATGCCAAACTGAAATTTCCTTCGGAATGCTTGGAGACTTGGTTGCTCGAGCGCTTATGTTAACATCAGTTGCTTTTATTTTCTTGGATTGAATAATGGCATTAGGTCTTACTAAAGGAGATTCTAGAAACACAAGAGCTCCAGTAGAAAGAGTAGGCTCAGATAAAATTCGTATGCTATCAATCACAAAAGGTTTTCTGTAAGGTAAAAATTTTGAGGCATATTCCATTGCCATTGGCTCTAATTCGGGAGCTATTGCCTTAATGTCAGTTGAAACGGGTTTTTTTTCTGGAATTTCCAAAATTATTGCCGAATTTTCGTTTATTTTATATTCTTCTTTAGTATTCTCCTGCTTGGAAACAGGTTTTCTAGTGTAATTTGCAGAAGTTTCAGATTGAAGCATGGAGATTTCAGTTGGATGCGGTGATTCCTGATTTGATATCTGTGGGGTTGGTGATATCAGGTTATCTACATCGATTGGCTTAACCAGATTAGAAAGTTCACGCACTGGTTGATATAAATTTAAATTTTTTTGTGTGTCTGTTCGAATAAATTTCGAATCAATAAATTTGGTGAGATCAATTTGATTTGGCTCAATACTGTATTCTTTGAACCAAACATTAGCTTCAGAGACGATTGTAGGTGGGAAATGCTTGAAAAAATCAGGGGCAAGCTCTTTTGTAGGAAGGTTAAAAGCCAGTAAGTTCAAGGAAAGTTTTTCAGTTGAAAAAAGATCCCTGTTCTGAGCATTAATAGTCGGAAAATTAAAGTTTTTCAAACTGGTATTAGGTGAATTCATTTCGATCAGATTGTCATCCAGCTTGCTCAATTTGAAATTTGAATTAATGGTAGGCGAAGATGACTTGGCTATTGTCCAGTTATGATAAAAATTTGTTTGAAAAATTAGAAACAAGAAAAAGCACGATAGAATTCCAACAGCTACTGCTGTATATTTTAAATTAAAATAGTTTTGAAATTGGTGTATCTTTTTGGAATTATATGTTGGGAAAAAAGTATCGTTCTCTTTAAATCCAACTATATTTTTTTCTGCACGAAAACACTTTATTCTGAAACCCGCTTTCTTTATGAAGTCGGTTAATTCTTGCATGACAGAAGTTTCTGTGAATGCAATCGAAATGGCTCGAGATCCCACATTTTCCCCTAAGCTCACTTGAATGTCAGAAGTAGAAAGGCCTTTTCTTTGGGCTAAGACAGACCTTACTTCGTCATATGTAGGGTTATTTTCTGATATGAAAGTTTCTGACTGAATAACATCATTGGGAAGAAAAACTTCTACAGTAGGATCACTTTGATTTAAAGCTTTAGCCAAAAGAAAAAGTCTTTTAAGGCTTTGATTTCCTGCAGGTTCATTGGGATCAAAACTATCCAAGATCTCTTGTTTTTGTGAGTGTCTAATGATCCCCAAAGAAATTTTGTGTCGAGACAAGTTAAGTGCAAATGTGCTATGATATGTCATTTTCACACTTCTTTAATTTTGAGATTTTCTTTATCATGCGGTAAAGATTTATTAGAGATTTTTGTATTTATTCTAAAGCTTGCTTCAAATCTTTTATTAGGTCGGTTGGATCTTCGATTCCAATAGATAATCTTACTACATTTGGCGCAAGTCCGGCCTCAATTTGTTGCTCTTCTGTGAGTTGTCTATGTACAGTCGAAGCGGGATGAATTATTAAGGACCGGGTGTCCCCCAAATTTGCTACATGACTGAAAAGATTAACTTTGTTTACTAGTTTTAGACAAGCGTCATATCCACCATTAAGAGCAGTGGTGAAAAGAGCACCAGCTCCTCTAGGATAGATTTTTTTCACTAGTTGAGCATATTTTGAGGTCTTTAGACCAGCATATGTTACCTCTCCAACATCAGGATGACTGTCGAGCCACTGTGCTACTTTTTTTGCATTTGTGACGTGTTTTTTCATTCTTAGTGACAAAGTTTCAAGACCTAGAAGGGTATGAAATGCATTTTGTGGTGCCATGGTCATGCCTAAATCCCGTAAGCTAACGGCGATACTATAAATGATAAAGGCATAAGGACCAAAAGTGTCATGAAATTTTAAACCGTGATAACCTGGTTCAGGATCTGATAAAGACGGGAATTTATCGTGTTGAGACCAATTGAAATTACCGCTATCGATAACTGCTCCCCCCAGTGATGTTCCATTGCCAGAAATATATTTTGTAGTGGAGTGCACAATTAAATCAGCACCATATTTGAATGGATTGCATAAATAGGGCGTTGCTGCAGTATTATCGACTATAAGTGGTATGGACAAATCCTTTGCAATATTTGCTAACCTAGGGAGATCGGTGACATGCCCACCTGGATTAGAGATGCTTTCACAAAAAATGGCTTTTGTTTTGGAATCGGCGAGATTGTGAATTTGACTAGGATTGTCTACATCAACGAACTTTGCTTGCCACCCAAACTTCTTAATTGTGTTTGAAAATTGTTGGACTGTCCCCCCGTAAAGCCTTGTTGAGGCTATCAAATTATCTCCTGGATGCATCAATGGAAATAAAGCTAAGATTTGCGCAGAATGTCCTGATGAAGAACATATTGCGCCTATGCCTCCTTCCAAGGCCGCCAGCCTTTCTTGGAGAACGGAGACGGTAGGATTCGAAAGGCGAGAATAAATATGCCCAAGTTCCTTGAGATCAAATAATGCTTCAGCGTGGAGTATACTTTTAAAGACGTACGCAGTGTTTTGATATATTGGAACTTGACGTGCTCCAGTAGAGGGATCTGGTCTTGATCCAGCATGTACCTGAAGGGTATCGAATTTATGATCGCTTTTAAGCATTTATGTATCTCACAAATCAATTTTTGATGATATTATTCCTGTGTTAAATCCTGCAACTCTCAGCTCCCCGAACAACCTTTGGTATTCAATCTTTGGGCATTGATTCATTATCACATTTAACCCGTGTTTCTCCGACTTTCTCCCTGCCTTAGCATGTTTAATACCAATTTGCATCCAGAGAGTCTTGCACCCCAATGGGACTAGATTCTTTATGACATCATCGACAATCATTGGAACTTCTACTGATGGGCGAAATATATCGACAATGTCTACACGGGTTTTAAGCCCAACGTCACTCAGCTTGCCCAATACCTTCTCTCCCCAAAGCTCTTTACCTTCATAATTTGGGTTAATTGGAATTACTCTTACTCCCCGAAGTACAAAATATCGTGCAACAAAAAAGGAAGCTTTTAGGGGGCTGGCAGAAACTCCTATCATTACCATGGTATTTAAGTTTCTAAAGATTTGCCTAAGGTCCTTATCGCTCTTTGATCTCATTTTAAGAATTCCTTAGATGCGAACAACGTTATAGCAGCTGCATTAGATACATTTAAGACGTTCAAGGCGCTGTCAGTACTGATTTGCACCAGTTGGTCACACCTTTTTTTTGTGAGATCTCTCAAACCTGATCCCTCCGAGCCTAGAATAAACGCTATTCGTTGTTTTTTCAAACTTTTCAGTAAATTTACTAATGTTGTATCTGCAGAATGGTCTAAGCCTATGATCAGGTAGCCCATTTCTATTAATTTTTGGATCAAGTTTGAAATATTTGGGACGGTTAAATAGGGTATTCTCTCAAATGCACCAGAGGCAGCCTTAACTAAAGCACCTGTTTCTTTAGCACAATGATGGGTTGAGCCCATGACTGCACGTCCTCCAAGAATTTCAGCAGATCTTATTATTGCTCCAACATTTTGCGGATCTTTAACTCTATCAAGTACTATGATAGGTCCAACTTGGTTTTGTTCGATGTCAAAATCTTTTATAGTTCCCCAATCAAGGGGTTTAGTTTCTAAAGCTAATCCTTGATGAACCGAATTTTCATCAAGGTATTTCAAAAATTCAACTGGCTTTACTATTTTAATAGGTAAGTTGTTTAAGTGTGACGTATTACCAATCTTATCCAAAGAGTTCTGTGTTGCTAGTAAACGCAAAAGTACCCTTTTTTCATTATTTATCGCAGCTTGGACAGCATGGAATCCAAAAAGCCATATTTTGTCACATTTTTGACGATCAAGCTTGCCAAAACTAGATTTCTTTGTTTTGTTTTTACGAATACTCTTCATGGCACAAAATCTTAGTTCATAGCTATAGCATATAGTCTATAATCAAAACTATAAACCTTTAAAACAAAAAAAAGCCAAGCATATTTTGCTTGGCTGGAGTTTTGGTTGGGTATCTGAATATGAAACTAAACACCTTGATTCATTAAACGTGCCAAAACGGATTTTGTTTAATTTTTTTTAATTATTTTTTGCATATAAATTTAACAATTCTAAATAACCCATAGTTTTCTTTAGTTTCGAATTTTTCTCCATCCAAAAAATAAAAGACTTTCCACTATTGGTTCTGGCATTCATATCTGCTCCCGCATCAATTAGGGTCAAAAGGATTTCTGGATTAGGGTTAAATCTGGCTGCACTATGTAGTGGTGTCCAGCCTTTTTTTGTTGTTCCATTTATTTGGGCGCCTGCTCTTATCAGCCGTAGCAAAACCTCGGGGTCGTCGTTTACTTCTGCCGCTATATGGAGCGGACTTTCTCCTCCAGTTATATCGGCTTCTACTGGGGATCCTTTTTTAAGACAGTCTTCTACGTCAATTACAGAGAATTTTTGCCAGCCATATCTTTGGAACCACCACTGACAAGTTTCTGCTTGAGCAGCATTATAACCACATAAAAAAAGTAGTAATAAGATAGTCGGCGTCCTGTACACAATTTAATCCTATTTAATTTTAATACTATTTACCGAAACCTTGATCTAAAAGTCAAAAAAATACTTGAATTAATTGAATAAAAAATTACAACCTTAATCACTCGGAAAATCTGAGGCACTTTACGTATTTTAATTCTTTATAGAAATGTTAAGTGGGAGGGGTGGCAGAGCGGTCAAATGCAACGGACTGTAACTCCGTCGGGGAAACCCTACATAGGTTCGAATCCTATCCCCTCCACCATATCTTTAAGCTTAATAAATAAAGGGATTTGAAGGCATTTTGCGATCATCACAACTCAGATTTCTCGGTTAGGATTCAACTGCAAACAGTAAATTGAATAAAGTTAAGAGTGAAATTTCTCCAATTAGAACAGAAGCCCCCAAAACATCGTTAGAAATTCCTCCAATTCGGTTGGAGGCCAAAAACCTTAGGCCTAGTGTGATCATTAAAATTAAAAATGCAGAAATAATGACTAATGAAAAACTTATTGGAATGAGCCACATTGCGCCAAGTAAAATCGATAAAATAACCTGACTATGCGAGGCTTTTGAAAATAGCAAACCAGAGCTTTTATCATCTGCTGCAATAGAAAATTTTCTAAGAATTACCATTGAAGTTCTGCCTAGGGCATAAGCTCCCACGACTAATAAAAAACAACTAGGAGTGCCCAGGAGATTGCTAATCAATGAAATTTTGAGAAAAGTATAGAAAATTAACCCCAAGGTCCCATAAGTTGCTAATCTGTTTTTTCTCATTATTTCTACATTTTGTTCTTTATCTAATTCCCGAGTGAAAATGTCTAACATATTAGCTAATCCATTTTCATGAAAAGCTCCTAATAACAATAAGCCAGCTACAATTCCTATTGAAGAAGACGTCGCAGCATTTAGACCCATTGAATTGAATGCATTGGTTATAAGAATGACAATAAAACCTACTAGTGCTCCCACCAATGGGAAAGCCCATTGAGCTTTTGTTAGGTTAGGAAAAACCTGGTTTTTTCTAAATCTGGAAACAGGAATTTTAGTTAAAAACATTAAGGAAACCAGGAAATCGTCCCAAATTTTTTGTAGTTGATTAAAGCTCATTTTGTATTCTCATAAATAACTAAAGTATTGTTTTCAAAAAATTATTGATTGTTGATTTTTTTACAAATAGTTGTAGTTTTATTGAATTTTATTCACCATGATGTAATCACTATAATATAGCCTATGTAAAAAGGAAATTATATCATAGTTTAAGGTCTCGAATTTTTTTAAGAATAAAACGTTTAATCAAGGTTAGATTGATAGAATACAAATGAACGAAATCTTACTTTCTGGCACACAAGCTTTGGTAAGGGCATGCTTAATACAGAAGCAACGCGACAGGATCTTGGGTTTAAGTACTGCAGGTTATGTTACTGGATATCGAGGTTCTCCATTAGGGGCAGTTGATCAGGCGTTTACTCGAGAAAAAAATTTATTAAGCGAAAATGAAATATTATTTCAAGAAGCATTGAATGAGGATTTAGCTGCTACGGCTTTATGGGGAACACAGCAGAGTAATCTTCATGGTGAAGGAACCCATGTTGGCGTATTTGGACTGTGGTATGGGAAAGGACCTGGAGTTGATAGGTCTGGAGATGTGCTAAGGCACGCTAATCTAGCTGGGACAAGTACATTTGGTGGAGTTGTCATGGCTATGGGAGATGATCATACTGGCGAGAGTTCAACGACTTTACACCAATCAGACTATGGTCTTGTTGATGCTATGATTCCAATATTTTCCCCGGCAGGAGTACAAGAGATATTAGATTACTGTATCTTGGGATGGGCTTTGAGCAGGCATGCTGGTGTATGGTCTGGCCTAAAGTGCGTAAAGGATACTGTAGAAATTAAAGAGATTGTAGACACAAATGCGGAAAGAATTGTTATTAGCAATGATTCAAATACAAAGCAGAAAAGTGATTTAGGTATACGATTAATTGATAGACCTGTAGATCAAGAGGAGAGATTACATCGTCAAAAACTGCCTGCCGTAAAGCTTTTTGTGAAAGACAATAAGATTGACAAGGCTTTTTATGCACATAAAGCGTCAAAAATTGGTATTTTGTCAGCAGGTAAGAATTGGTTAGACTTATTAAGTGCCTTAGATTTATTAGGGTTAGATGCCCAGAAATGTAAGGCACTAGGAATAACTTGCTATAAAGTTGGTGTGGTATGGCCTTTAGAGGATAGTAAATTAAAAGAATTGGCTAAAAATCTTGATCTCATTTTCGTCGTTGAGGAAAAGAGAAAACTATTAGAGGGGCAGGTCAAAAACATCTTATTTAATGAAACGAGACGTGCCAGGGTAATGGGAGAAAAGAATGAAAATGGTGATATATTATTTCAATCTTCCTTTTCTTTAAATCCGGTACAGATAGCTAGGACATTAGCTTCTCAGATAGAAAAATTTTCTGATTTAAGAATTGTAAATGACAAAAAATTCAATTCAATTGGAGTTACTGATCTCCAAAAAAATTCCAATTATGAGCCGAGGCAACCCTACTTTTGTGCAGGTTGTCCTCATAATAGCTCTACAGTTATTCCTGGAGGCTCTAGAGCTTATGCAGGAATAGGTTGCCACTATATGGTTCAATGGATGGACCGATCCACCATTGGCTATACCCATATGGGTGGTGAAGGGGCAAATTGGATAGGAGAATCAGCTTTTTCAAATAGAGATCATATTTTTCAAAATTTGGGTGATGGCACATATAATCATTCTGGTTTAATGGCGGTTCGTGCGGCCGTGGCTTCTGGTGCAAACATAACCTATAAAATATTGTTCAATGACGCTGTGGCTATGACTGGAGGGCAGAAGAATGATGGTTCACTAGATCCATTGAGAATAATCAAGGAACTTAAGGCTTTTGGCGTTAAGAAAGTAATAGGTGTTTATGATCCGAAAGAGGAACTTGATTTAAATTCTTATAGAGAATTGGTTGAGATTAAGACAAGAAGTTCTTTGTTGGAAACCCAGAAAAGATTGGCAAGAGTCAAAGGTGTGACAGCTATAGTTTATATTCAAACCTGCGCTGCCGAAAAAAGAAGAAGACGAAAAAGGGGAGCTTTTCCTGATATTCAAGAAAGAATTTTTATCAATCCGGAGGTTTGTGAAGGATGTGGAGATTGCGGCGTACAATCTAATTGTGTAGCAATTTTACCAATTGATACAGCTTTTGGAAGAAAACGGGCTATTGACCAATCTAGTTGTAATAAGGACTTTTCTTGCCTCAAGGGATTCTGCCCTAGTTTTGTGACAGTGGAAGGGGGGTATTTGAGAGCAGACAAAATGGATCATTTAGACTTAGGTACTATTCAAGAACCTGACCGTCTACTGACAAGTAGTGATACTCATAATATAGTTATCACGGGTATTGGAGGTACAGGCATAGTGACCATAGGGACATTACTAGCCCTTGCTGGGAAAGAAGAAAAAAAATATGTTGGAATTATGGAGATGGCTGGGTTAGCCCAGAAGGGTGGTGAAGTTCATGTTCACTGCAAGATATCTAAGAAAAAGTCAGGCATTTCAGCCATAAGAGTTGCTGAAGGCCAAGCTGATGCCATCATTGGGGGTGACCTTCTTGTTACAGCTTCCGAAAAAGCTTTGAACTTGGCAAAAAACAACAGAACAAGAATAGTTTGTAATATGAATGACTTAGTTACTGGTGATTTCACTAGGGATCCTAACTTCCATATGGATACGGATTCTATGAAAGTGTCTTTATTAGCTCGATCTTTAAAAGATTCAGTATGGTTCATCAATTCGACTGAGCTTGCTAAAACATACCTGGGAGATACCATTTTCTCTAATATTATTCTTCTAGGATTCGCATTTCAGGCAGGTTTAATTCCTCTCAAAGTTGTTTCTTTAGAAGCAGCTTTTAAGAAACAATTTCATGATTTTGAA
>PACC02000104.1 GCA_002699695.2 Paracoccaceae bacterium
CACCTTGAGTTAACGGTAGAATATCCCAACCTTGTTTAAATACCGTAACTCCATTCGCACTTCCATCGGTGGGAAGACCAAGCTTGTTCATCCAACTTAAAAAAGGATATTCATTGCCGTAATACCAAACACCAAGATTCTTACCCTTTAGATCTGAAGTTGAATTCACTCCCCTATCTTTTCTACATGTGAGCATCATTCCTGAGCTCTTAAATGGTTGGGCAATGTTTACGGTTCCCATTCCTTTTTCCCTAGCAGCCAATGCAGAGGGCATCCAGTCAACTGCAACATCAGCCCCACCTCCTGCAAGTACTTGTTGAGGCCCAATGTCAGGTCCCCCTGGCTTAATAGTTACATTTAAACCCTCGTCCTTATAGAAACCCTTGTCTTGGGCTACATAGTAACCAGCGAATTGTGTCTGTGTAACCCATTTCAACTGGATAGTAACGTTGTTATCAGCAAAAACTGCTGAAGCTGACATAGAGAACAGCCCAAATAATACTAATGTGAAAAAATTTTTCATTTGTTTTACTCCTATTAAATAAGTTTGTTTCATGCTCTTCCTCTCTGAGACGGGTGCCAAAATGTTATTCTTTTTTCAATAAGCGCTAACCCGCCATATAACAGCGACCCTGTTACAGCCGCTATTGTTATTTCTGCCCATACCATATCCAATGAGAAACGTCCAACCTCCGTACTTATTCTAAAGCCCATACCCTTGATTGGCGAACCGAAAAATTCCGCAACAATGGCCCCAATCAATGCTAGAGTAGAACAGATTTTGAGTCCATTAAAAATAAAAGGCATGGCTGTTGCTAATCGTAGCTTAGTGAGCGTTTGCCAAGCACTAGCATGATAAGTTTTCATTAAGTCTCTTTGTATCTTATCTGACATTTGAAGACCTTGCATAGTGTTAATAAGCATCGGGAAAAAAACCATCACAGTCACAACAGCTGCCTTAGACTGCCAGTCAAAGCCAAACCACATAACTAGAATTGGTGCCGTTCCAACAATTGGTAATGCAGCCATAAAATTTCCTATAGGCAATAGTCCTCTTTCTAAGAATTTAAAATTATCTACCAGTAAAGCTATCACAAAAGCTGATAGACACCCTATCAAATATCCTGACATTGCACCCTTTATCACTGTTTGTACAAAATCGATCCACAATGTTGGCACACTATTGATTAGCCGCACAAAAACGGTTGAAGGAGCTGGCAAAATAACCGGACTGACCTTAAAACTGATAATTGTAGCTTCCCATAAAAAAATCAGTGTGGATCCAAATAATAACGGTGATGCTATCCTAATGGTTCTACTCGGAGGTAAACGACTTAACTTTGTGTTAATCCACCAAGCAAGTGCCCAAAAGACTAAAGAGATAAAAAAATAGTATTTCACAGCTGTAACATCATCCTCCTGGATATAATCTTTTGGATCAAGCCAATTAATGCTACTAAGGTGGCCGCTAAAATGGCTGCTGCAAACAAAGCGCTCCAGATTTTTATAGTCTGCCCATAATAACTTCCTGCAAGCATTCTAGCACCAAGTCCAGAAATCGCTCCTGAAGGTAGTTCTCCAACTATAGCGCCTACTAGTGACGCAGCTATACCAAGTTTAAGGGAAGTAAATAGATAAGGAATGGACCTAGGAATTCTCAGATAAAAGAGAATTTGAGTTTTCGTTGCTGACCAGGTCTTCATTTGATCTATTTCCAAAATTTCAGGTGAACGTAATCCTTTGACCATGCCAACCACTACCGGAAAAAAAGATAAGTACATGGATATAACGGCCTTTGGAAGCAAGCCAGTAAAACCCATGGATCCTAAAACAACAATTATCATAGGAGCAAGAGCTAATATTGGAATAGCCTGACTAGTAATAATCCATGGCATTATACTTAAATCAGTTGCCCGATCATGCACAATTGCCAGCGCTAGAATTATCCCAAGAATTGTCCCGAATAAGAACCCCGCAATAGTTCCTGATAATGTAATCCAAGTATGATAGACTAGAGATCGCTTAGAAGTTATATTTTTGTTAAATGTTGTCTCCCACATCTCTGAAAAAACTTGATGAGGAGCGGGCAACTTTGGTTTTTTCTGCGACCAAGTATCATAAACTAGCTCCTTAAATGTTAAAGTTTGAGAATTTCTTGATGCTCTATCATATGCCCAAGACGAATTCAGAACTATTGAGAAGCAATACCAAAAAAAAAGTATGAAAACCGCTATAGTTGTGATAGGCAAAAAACTTCTAGTCATAGCTTTGCCCCTTTCTAAGCCCTTCCCTAACTCTTTGGGCAATTTCTATGAAAGGCTTTGTATCCCGTATTTCAAGTGGCCGTTGCTTAGGTAATGCACTATCAATCACGTCGATGATGCGTCCGGGTCTTGGGGACATAACAACAATTTTAGTGGACAAATAAACGGCTTCAGGAATGGAGTGTGTAACGAAGCAGATAGTCTTATTTGTTTTCAGCCATAATTTCAGTAGTTGCAAATTCAAATGATCCCTAACAATTTCATCCAATGCTCCAAATGGTTCATCCATCAGTAATATATCTGCGTCGAAAGACAGCGCTCTTGCTATTGAAACTCTTTGCTGCATACCTCCAGACAATTGCCAAGGAAATTTTTTCTCAAATCCATTTAATTCTACTAATGATAAAACACGTTGAATTCGTTCGCTAATTTCAGCTCTTGAATACTTCATAATTTCTAGAGGAAGTCTCACATTTGCCGCAATTGTTCTCCAGGGATACAAGCCAGGTGCCTGAAACACGTATCCATATGCCCTAGCCCGCCGAGCTTCTTCAGGAGTCATGCCATTTACTTCTATTTCACCTTCTGTAGGCCTTTCCAAATCGGCTATAATCCTCAAGAATGTCGTTTTTCCACAACCAGATGGACCAATAAAAGAAACAAATTCTCCACGACTAATATTTATCGAGACATTCTGCAACGCATTCACGACACTATCTTCCGTATCAAATCTCAAGCTAATGCTTTTTGCGGAAATCATGTTTTCACTAGACATTATACTAGCCACGCATTCTTTTTTTATGATCAAGATTGAAAATTAGGTTCAAATTAAATACCAGATGGGATATTTAAAGGATCTCTTTCTACTTTTCTTGGTGAGTTAAGATCTTTCCATTTTGCCACGGCTTCATGAACAGGCGGGAAACCAGGGCGAGGGATAAATTTTCCTCTTCCTGGCTTAGGAGTAGAATTCTTTCCCCATGCCCAAATAACTTCACCACGTGACATTGTATATCTAGGTTGTGCATTCACCTTGAATCCCTCAAATACATTATAATCTAAGACAGATTTATGGCTTGAAACAGATATTGTCTTTGATATTTTGGGATCCCACACGACAATATCCGCATCAGCTCCCTCCACTAAACTGCCTTTCCTTGGATAGACATTCAAAATTTTAGCAATATTTGTTGAAGTAGCAGCCACAAACTCATTTCTGGTCAACCGTCCCGTTTCTACACCATGGGTCCATAGGACTGCCATTCTTTCTTCAAGTCCTCCAGTTCCATTAGGTATCATCGTAAAATTATCTAATCCCATTTTTTTCTGTTCAGTCGTAAATGCCGCATGGTCAGTTGCAACGACTTGTAAGGATCCAGCCTGCAACCCAGCCCACAACCCATCTTGATGGATTTTATTTCTAAATGGAGGAGACATGACACGCCTTGCCGCATATTCCCAATCTTTATTTAAGTATTCACTATCATCTAGAGTTAGAAATTGAATTAAAGGTTCTCCAAAGACTCTCATGCCTTTTTGCCGAGCTCTACGGATTGCCTCATGGCTTTGTTCACAGGAAACGTGAACAACATATAAAGGTACGCCAGCAGCATCCGCAATCATTATTGCTCTGTTTGTGGCCTCACCTTCAACCTCAGGTGGTCGTGAGTAGGAATGCCCTTCAGGTCCGGTAATACCCTGCTCCAGATATTTTTTTTGTAACTCTGCTACAATATCACCATTTTCAGCATGGACCATTGGTAGAGCCCCTATTGCGGCACATCGTTGGAATGACGCATACATTTCATCATCTTCTACCATTAAGGCTCCCTTATAAGCCATGAAATGCTTGAAAGAATTTACTCCCATTTCTAGTACTTTAGGCAT
This sequence comes from Paracoccaceae bacterium, assembly GCA_002699695.2. Taxonomy (GTDB): domain Bacteria; phylum Pseudomonadota; class Alphaproteobacteria; order Rhodobacterales; family Rhodobacteraceae; genus CACIIZ01. The sequence continues at coordinate 4,152 of PACC02000104.1, forward strand.
TTCATCAAAAATACCCTCATTCCAACCAGTAATTGCCATATGAAAACCGATATCTGAGCAAATCTGTGGTTTTGATTTTCTATGCCACTCATTCACCGCATTCACGAGACTTCCATCCTCACCAGGCAAACAGAAATCTACTAACATAGTTGTTCCTCCTACTGCGGCAGCCCAAGTCCCAGACTCAAACGTTTCAGCAGCGGTGGTACCCATGAAAGGCATCTCTAAATGAGTATGTGGATCTATTCCGCCAGGGATAACATAAGCACCCTCAGCGTCCACAACCTCATCACCAGTCAAATTATTACCAATTTGTTTTATTTTCTCACCCTCAAGCAGGATGTCAGATTTCCACTCACGATCGGCTGTCACAAGTGTTCCACCTTTAATTACTTTGGTCATAGTCTTCCTCCCTCCAAATAATTCCTATCTGATTTAGTCCACTATTTCGGCAGTTTCTAAAACAGCATGAAAAAGCACGTTACTTCCTGCCACCGCCCAACCCTGCGAAATATCTTCGGCTTCGTTGTGGCTCAAACCATCCACGCACGGACACATAACCATTGCCGTAGGAGCCATTTTGTTAATCCAACAAGCATCATGCCCAGCTCCTGAAATGATGTCTCTATGACTATAACCTAGCCTATCAGCTGCTCGTCTTATGGTCGAAACACACTCCTCATCAAAAGTTACTGGATCAAAATGACCGACTTTTTCTATCTCTAATTGCAGATCCAAATCCTCACAAATAACAGAAGCACCCTCTCTCAATCTTTTTTCCATGTCTTCCTGAGTCTCAAAAGATGGGGAACGAAAGTCTATCGTAAATATTGCTTTTCCAGGAATTATGTTTCTGCTGTTAGGATACACATCGCAATGACCGACTGCACCAACCGCTTCAGGCTGATGACTCATTGCGATCTCATGAACCAAAGTTGTAATCTTAGCCATGCCTAAACCAGCATTCCGTCTCATTGGCATCGGAGTTGAGCCAGTATGACTTTCTCTACCTGTCAATGTCACTTGAAGCCAATTAAGGCCCTGTCCTCTTGCTACAATACCTATGTCTTTTCCTTCAGCTTCTAAGATGGGACCCTGCTCTATGTGCAATTCATAAAATGCCTTCATTTTTCTCTGACCAACTTCTTCATCACCCACCCAGCCGATCCTTTTTATTTCATCTCCAAAAGTCTTTCCTTCTGCGTCTACACGAGAATAGGCCCAATCTAAGGTATGAACTCCAGCAAAAACACCTGATGCCATCATAGGTGGTGCGAACCTGGTGCCTTCTTCGTTAGTCCAATTTACCAAAATAATTGGATGTTTTGTTTTAATTCCCATATCATTAAGTGTCCTAATTAATTCCAAACCACCAAGAACCCCAAGTACTCCATCATATTTACCTCCGGTAGGCTGAGTATCAAGGTGACTCCCGACATAAACTGGCAATGCACTTGGATCAGTACCTTCCCGGCGTGCGAACATTGTACCCATTTTATCAATGCCCATACTCAAATTTGCATCATCACACCATTGTTGAAATAATGCTCTACCTGCAGCATCTTCGTCTGTAAGAGTTTGCCTATTATTCCCTCCAGCTACGCCTGGACCAATTTTTGCCATTTCCATTATGGATTCCCACAATCGCTCACCATTGATTTTTAGGTTACCAGCTAGTACTGACATAAAGATACCTCATTTATTATTTAAAATTGGTTAAATAACCACTGGGAGAAAAGTATTACACACTAGAATATATTAGAAAAGAGGCAAATGGCCACTAATTTACAATCAGTACAACTTCTTATCGAAAACATGAATGATGGCAGTTTAAGCCTGTCATCTATGGTGAATAGTTTTTTAAAAACTATAAATGATGAAAACCCTACCCTTAACGCAATAATCACTCAAAGACCCGAAATAGAGATCCAAACTGATTTAAAAGTTTCAGAAGCGAGAATTAGAGAAAATAAGCAAAGATCTCCCTTAGAAGGCTTTCCTATAGCGATTAAGGACCTTGAAGATACTAAAGGAATTATCACAACTTCTGGATCTCCCATTTTTCATAAAAACATCCCGCAACAAGATTCTCCAATGGTAAGAAACTTAAGAAAAGCTGGCTGCTTAATTATTGGAAAAACTAATGTCCCTGAATTTGGTGTTGGGTCACAGACCTACAACAGAATTTTCGGTCCCACACGAAATCCCTTTGATAGTGCTCTAACAGCTGGTGGATCAAGTGGTGGGGCAGCGGCAGCTGTTTCTTCTGGCATGCTTCCCTTTGCTGATGGATCTGACATGATGGGGTCTCTCAGAAACCCAACTGCCTTCTGTTCTGTTTTTGGGTTTAGACCGAGCCCAGGTGTCATTCCTTCGACAGCAAATTCATCAGGCCTTCCACCTCTATCAACTTTAGGAGCTATCGGTCGAAGTACTAAATGTTTGGCATATCTCTTGGATGCTCAAATAGGAAATTTCGATATTAAGAAAAAAAACACCTCCAGGTTCTCACAAATGATTAACCAAAAACCAAAAAAGGAACTGCGCTTGGCATGGTTGGGAAATCTTGATGGCTCGTACGCTTATGAACGAGGTATTGAAACTGTTTGCAGAAAATTTCTCGAGAGCCTGCAACTAAAGAATGTAAAAATTGACGAAGTTTCCCTCAAATTTCCAGCTTCAAAGCTTTGGGAAAGTTGGACTACCCTTAGATCTCATCATCTGAGATTTGATCTGGAAAACCACTACCTTAACCAGAAGACCAGAGCGAAACTAAAACCAGAAATAATTTGGGAAATTGAAAAGGGTCAATCATTAAATGGAGAGAGTATTGATAAAGCTCTATCCTATCGAATAGACTGGATGACCTTTTTACACTCATTCTTTGACGAATATGATTTCTTTTTGCTTCCTTCCGCTCAAGTTTTTCCGTTTTCTGTAAAAACCCCTTATCCTACTGAGATTGAAGGTAGAGAGATGGATACATATCACCGATGGATGGAAGTCGTTATTCCTGCTAGTTTGGCTGGATTACCTACCATTTCTATCCCATGTGGTTATAATCCTCATGGTCTTCCAATGGGAATCCAATTAATTGGTGGATTCAAAGATGATCTGAAAGTCTTAGCTACAGCTCACTTTTTTGAGAAATGATATAACGATCCCTTTGAAGCTAAAACCATCTAATTAAAGGCAGGGATAATTTTCTCAGCATAATCTGCAATAGTTTTCTCTTCGCCGCCACTATCCAAATATATATTGAATTGAGTCATTCCTGATTTTTCTAAAACCTTCAATTTTTCTACGTGCTCTTCTACAGTTCCAAGGACACAAAAACTCTTAACTATATCTTCTGTGATGAAATCAAGGTAAGGATTATCGCTCTGACCATGTTTTGAGTAATCATACCCCTTTCTATTCTTTATATAAGAAGTCAAAGACGAGGGAACCTGATCAGTGTCGGAACCATATCTTTCTACAATGTCAGCTACATGATTCCCTACCATCGCAGGGAACCACTTCACTTTTTCTATGGAATCGTTTAACTCACCAGTTAGTGCTGGCGCGGCACACATTACTTTGTAGCCAGACATATCTCTACCAGCTTCTTTGCCAGCCTTTATGGCTTGATCCGCAAGCCATTTTACAATGGTAGGTTCGGCTATCTGTAAAATAAGCCCATCACCTACCCTGCCAGCTGATGAAAGAGCCTTTGGCCCATAAGCTGCTACCCAAGCGGGTAAGTCATATTCTTCTGTCCAAGGGAATTTGACTGGTGCCGGACATTCTCCATACTGAACTTCTTCACCACGAACCAAAGCTTTAACAGCATGGATAAATTCCTCCATCCTCGCAAGTGGGGCTGGTTTCTTTCCCATCACTCTGACCGCACTATCACCTCTGCCAACCCCTATTTCAAAACGACCATTAGACTGTTTTGCCAAAGAACCGAATAAAGATGCCGCATGAGACCAATCTCTAGTGTTAGGGTTTGTCACACAGGGCCCAAATTTCATTTTCTCTGTATGTTCCATGCACATAGCCATGGATACAAAGCTCTCTCTCCACAAAATGTGACTGTCATAAAACCAGCAATAAGTAAAACCCGCCTCTTCAGCCTGGCGTACAACAGCTTTCATCCGGCCCGATTCCATGAAACCCTTAAAACAAATACCAAATTCCATCATTTCCTCCTTTATCTCTAATGCTCCGGTGGCCAAATTTTTATTCCCGCGTGGGAAAAAGGCACCATTTTTGAAATATTTATCCTAATTAGTATAGATGTTAATGCTTCAATGCAACGGGCTGACTCCGCGTCTCCAGCATTGTATGCATTCACACCAATCTTTTTAACCAATTCTATTACCTTCTTTCGAGCTTCGAGATTATTACCACAAACTAAAACATCACAATTAATATTCCAGTTCAAATTTTGAAGTGTTACTGCAGCCACATTATGTAGTGCCCCAACAACTGGAATTTCTTGCCCCAAAATTGATTGCGCGGCCTCCGTTGCCGAGCCTTCAGGCGGCATCGAAACTTTTTTTGGATCGTTTTCAGACAGTGGCACTACAATATCAACTAAAATTTTACCTGTCAGATAGTTTTTCAAATTTTCAAGTAGCTTGTTGTGCGCTTCCCATGGTACAGCAAAAATCACCAAATCAGAGGCCTTTCTTATGGCTTCCTCATTTGTAGCACCCTCCACAAAAACTGATCCCTTTGGTAATTTTGGATTTAACTGGGAAACAATATCCTCACTACGCATTTTTTCACGAGAACCCAAGATTATGGGAATACCTGCAGCTGCAAAACGCATAGCCAAACCCTGCCCTTGAGGGCCTGTTCCACCTAAAATCGCTACTGTCATAAGAACATATCCTCCTGCTTATTTCTTAAAATATCTTTAGCACTTCCATTACAATTTTTCCAATCTAATCCTCTGAAGATTACTAAAGGTGTTTTTTTCGATTTTTGCATGACTAAACCAGAGGCTGCAGCTATTTCATCACAAAATGCTGGTTCAGTAACTTTCATAATTTTTCCGAAATTATCTGGCGTTCCCTTTTCGCTTCGGGTGGCTGGCACACCAGCAATTCCAATAGCAACATTGACTTGACCAATACGCCAAGGCCTACCGAAAGTATCGGTAATAACTATTCCTACATTAACTTTTTGTTTTTTCTTGAAAAATGTCTTTATTTTTCGGGCGCTCAAATCTGGATCCTTAGGCAACATGATCACGGTATCTTCTTCTTCCAAGTTTGATTCATCAACTCCTGCATTTGCCGAAATAAATCCAAGATTATTTTCGCATATGATTGTTCCTTCATTTTGATGCTCATGTCGAAAATATCTTAAAACCTTTCTACTCTCTCGTAAAATAACCTCTACCTTTCTTGGATCTTTGTTCAACTTTCTAGAATAGTATAAGGCATTTTCTGATGGGCTCACATCTGCTAGATTGATAATCCTACCTTCAGCTTTAGAAATGATTTTGTGAGCCATACAAAGAATGTCACCATCCCTAAGGTCAATCCCATTAGATTCGATTGATTCATATAATATTTTAGCTAAGGGGTCATCCTTTTTTATCTCTGGAATACCTTTTACAACAGAAAGGCTAACATTAATCATTGTAAATATTCCCAGTGCTTAAAAAATCCGGAGATTTAATTAAAAGTTTATTCAGATCTTCCATTGTGTCTATGTCAAAGGTTAAACTCTTCAGTTCTAAGACAGATGTTCTTATCTTATTTTTATTTGCAATATCAATATGTTTTTGGAATGAATCTTTTCCATAACGAAAAGCAATAGCATCAGGCGGAGAGATCAATAAAGCGTTGGTTCCCAAATCTTTTGAGGGACAAATAACCATACTATTACTTTCTATTGGAAATAAAATGAATTTATTTAACTCGTCCGGACTGGGATCACCCAAATCTGCAGGAATAATGCAAGCAGAAGAAAAACCGTTCGCTTTAGCCCATTTTACTCCAAAGAAAAGGCTATCCGAAAGTTTATTCTCAATTGAAGAGTTAATGACAAGAATATCTTTTTTTTTGACAAAAGAGCTAACTTCATCACATTCTGTAAGAACAGCCAGTTTATGTGTTTCTTTACACTTTTCAATAGCAATATTCACCCTAGATAAGGTCTGATCTAGTAATTTCTTGGCTACATTTACTCTTAATCTATTTGATGCACTACTTTTAAGCCTGCTCTTAGCATCTGACAACTGTTTCATGGGTACGATGATTAGTGTTTTTTGCATTTTTTAAACCTTCAACCAGAATTCTCTAGCTGTCTCAATAATAAAATTGGAAAGGTTTATTTTCTTTTCCATACTATCTAATAGGATGTCAGCTGATTTTAATCTGATTTTTCCTGGTTGTCTGGTCATAATTGCTCCAGAATCTTTGTGGTCAACTATTAGCACATTCAAAAAATCTCGATATAACTCACTAATCGTATAAGTATCTGGAACAAATCCAAGTTCATTCATGAGTTTGTCTGCAGGTCCTTTGACAGCTCTTCCCGCAATAAGTGGACTCACAGCTATTTTAGGAATTTGATTGTTTAGTATTATTGTAGATTTAATTTTTGGAATATTGAGAATTGGCAGCAAGCTCAAAAATGGGTTGGAGGGAGCTAAAACAATGACATCTGCGCACTCTAATGCCAGAATTGCATCTGGATTAGGCTGTGCATCTGAAATATTCTTGTAATTCAGTTCAATAACTTTTGGTACACATCTTCTCTTAACAAAATACTGTTGAAAACTGATCCAGCCCTCATCTGTTCGCACCATGGTGGGAACCAAATTGTTTGTGGGTAAAATGATACTAGCAGGCACCTTAAAGGCTTTAGCAATATCATAAGTTATGTCAGAAAGACTATGACCTAACTTCAACCTCTGTGACCTATAAATATGGAGACCAAAATCGCTGTCACCTAAAGACATCCAAACATCGTTTCCCAATTGCTCAAGAATAGCAAGAGCTCGGTATTCATCATTCTTCACGCCCCAGCCTTGGGTCCTATTAATATTGTTGGAAAGGGTGTAAATCATTGTATCAGTGTCTGGAGAAACGTGAAGTCCATGAAATTCTTCATCATCACCAATATTACAAATCACAGAAAGGTTTATGTTTGGAAGATTAATAAATCCCTCAGCCAGCCTGGCTCCTCCTACACCACCGGCCAATAGTACAATATTTACAGGTGATGAGACTGGCATTATTCTGTTTACTTTTAGTTAATGAACTCTAATGGATTTGTTCCATTTCTTGGTATTAATGGAGTTAGCTCCTTTGGATCACAATTATCAAAGTTCTGCGTAATATCATAGGTTGTATTTCGTTGCATTGGGACCTTGCCTGCATGACGTATAATTTTGACCATCTCTGATGCTGTAATTTCTTGCCCAAATTCTGCCCCTGAAGACCTAGAAATACTCTCATTCATAAGTGTACCACCCAAATCATTAACCCCAAGACTTAACATCTCTTGGGCAATTTTTGGCCCCAACTTAGTCCAAGAAACTTGAATATTATCAATCCCCCCACTTAACATTATCCTCGCTATGGCATGCATTCTCTTGATTTCATCTAAGGTAGGCCCTCGTCTAACAATTGTTGGATTCGCTTTATAGAGTGGAGATTCTTTGTGCACAAAACTCAGTGGCACTAATTCCGTAAAACCACCAGTTTCTTTTTGAATTCTTCTCAGTGTTGCCAAATGCATTGCCCAATGAACAGGGCTATCTATATGACCATACATTATCGTTGCAGTTGTAGGTATGTTTAGTGAATGTGCAGTACGTATAATTTCAATCCACTGTTCAGTGCTTAGCTTATTTTTTGTCAGCATTTTTCGAATATCAACATCTAGTATCTCTGCCGCAGTACCTGGCATCGATCCCAAACCACAGTCCTTTAAATCTCTTAAAAAATTTGTGTATGTCAGCTTTTTCTTCGACGCACCAAACCAAATTTCGAAAGGAGAAAAAGCATGAATATGCATATTAGGTAATACCTGTTTAATGCCCAGGATAATATTTCGGTATATATCCCCTGATATTTTTGGATGTAACCCTCCTTGGATACAAACTTCTGTTGCTCCTCTATCCCAGGCCTCCTGAGCACGTAGCACGATGTCACCTATTGAAAGAAGTTCCGACCCTTTTTGATTTAGTTTTTTTGCAAATCCACAGAATTTACAACCCATATAGCAAACATTTGTAAAGTTTATATTTCTATTAACTACAAACGTCACTTCATCACCATTTGCTCGTTCTCTTAACTTATCTGCTACGGAAAAAACCTTTTTTATATCATGTTGATTAGCATTAAATAAAGTTACTCCATCCTGTTCAGACACTTCCATCCCTACGAGGGCCTTATCTAAAATTCTGTCGATGGCAGCGTCTAAGGATTTGGATTTCCTTCTATCCCCTCTCGAAAAATCACTGCTAAGTTCTTCAAAATCCTTCATTAACAACACTGCTTTCTAGCCAAACCATCTTTTCTCCTTAAACCAGTCACCCGCCTGAACATATTAGGAGATAAGAAACCATCTTTTTTATTTTGGAATCTTGGATATACTGTCAGCCTTTCTTGCAACTCAAATCCTTTTGATTTTGTGGATGCTCTTAATTCTTCAATTCTTGGCCAGGTTTTTTCCGGATTTATGTAATCATCTGTTACTGGTGAAATTCCTCCCCAGTCATTCAACCCCGCGTCAAGATAATTAACATGGTATGCACTCAAATTAGGTGGCGACTGAATACTTATCTCCGGACTAAGAATTAAGCGTGCCAGCGCTATTGTGATTAACATTTCCTCTTGATCGGGTCCAGGAAAATTCCGCATCTTTATGTCAGGCTTAGGTACAAAGTTTTGAACTATGACTTCCTGAATATGGTTATATTTCCTATGAGAATCTTCAATTGCTTTAAGTGTCTCAATGCGTTCATCCCAACTTTCACCAATCCCAATTAAAACTCCAGTAGTGAAAGGTACTTTTAGCATGCCCATGTTATTCATTGTACGTATTCTTTGGACAGGTATTTTGTCAGGGCACGCAAAATGCGGCATTCCTCTCTTTGTCAAGCGTCTACTCACACTTTCCAGCATCATCCCCATCGAGGCCGCCACAGGCTTTAGAGATGAAATTTCATCTTCGGACAAAGTTCCAGCATTAACATGAGGTAAAAGTGTACTTTCTCTTAGGATCATCTGACAAACAAACTTCAAATAACCAACCATAGTCGAGAAACCTAATTTCTTTAACTCTTCCCTAGCTTTTTCATAACGCAGTTCAGGTTTTTCTCCCAAACTTAACAGGACTTCCTTACAACCACTTCGCTCACCCAAACGGACTATCTCCAAAACGCTCTCAGGATTAAGTATTTGCGCAGACTTTGAATTAGGGTGTTTGACAAATGTGCAGTATGAGCAAGTATCTCGGCACATATTTGTAAGTGGAACAAAGACCTTCCTCGAATAAGTCACAATCTTTCCCCAAGCCGCATGTCTTCGCTCCGATGCTCGGATAAGCAATTCGCTCTTGTCAAACGATTTGTGATTTAAAACCTTAAGCATAATTCTCTCAGTTAATAAAAATACCCTGTTTAGAAACCAAATTAATTCTTAAGCAACTCTAAATTCTCCAGCAACTATATTACCTAAGATTTTCTATCCTGAATTCATTTTAATTGCCATGGCATCCAGTAGATAAATTCCGTCTTCTGTAAGAGAACCACCCTTAAAATTATAGTAAAACAGTTAGGAAGTCACTAAAGCCAAGCCTAAACCAATTGCTTTAGGCTCACAACATCTTAATTCTTAAGTTTAATAATCTATCTTACCATCTGTCTCAATATACTCTTTATCAAGATTAGATAGTTCTTCTCCCTTAAAAGCCGCCTCAAAAGCCTGTAGTCGCTTGAAAACAGAAATTAAATCGATGATTGTTGACCAGGATCTGACCAGATATTGAAAGGAACTTGTTACCTCACTAAAAGCTCTGATGATTTGGTTCATAATTCCGAGAGTAATTACACCAGCAGCAATAGTGGGAATTAATAAGATATATGCAAACAGATTGTTCAACTGAAAGTAGAAATTTCTAAAGAGATTAAAATAGGTATAATGGATATAAATGCGGAAATAGTTTCTCCGCACATTAGCAAATAACTCTCTTAAAGTTTGAGGTTCAGCCCTATTTTCATCATCTTCCCCAAGTACGAGTTCCTTTCTAAAAGCTGCCTCAACTCTTTGATTTCTAAATTCTAACCCTGGTAGTTTAATCCCAGCAACAATCATCAATACCGTTCCAAAGATCGACCAAATAATTGCAGCATAAAAGAGTGGGTAAGCTATTTCTCCAACGATTGGAAGAGTTTTGACATTTTTTGATAATTCTAACAAAACAGGTAAAAACGCAATTAAGGTCATTACAGCATCGACAATCGAAACCCCCAAAGATTTCATTATAGCCGCAAAGCGCATGGTGTCTTCCTGTATCCTCTGCGAAGCACCTTCAATTTTCCTAACTGAACTCCATTTGGCAACATAGTAGTCATTCATGGCTGTTCGCCACCGAAACACATAATGGCTCACGAAAAAACTCGTAAACACCGCTATTAGCACGTACGTCAGAGCCAAAATAAGAAAACTAAACATGTACCCATATAGATCTGCTGCAGTTGTTGTTGACTCCTGAGACAAAGCATTCTGAATAGCATCATAAAAAGGGCGGTACCAGTTATTAACTGCTACAGCTACCTGAACCTGATAGTAGGTGATAAATAAAATGAACGCAGATCCTAGTATAGACCACTGTTGCCACTTATGAGGAGAATAGAAGTTCCAAATAGCATAAAAAATTGCCGTTATTATTGCAAAATATATGTAAAACCATTGAAAGTCTGGGGTAGTAAAATGACCCAATCCTATAACTGGAGGGGTACCTTCTTCAACAAACTTGAAACCGAAATTGGCTCCTAGTTCCTTACCACCAAAGTACCAAAAAAACACAACCATTGCAATCCAGACAATTAAGCTAGAAAAGAATTGTTTAGGTTTTGGGAAAAAGCATTCTAACATTTGACACCCCTTAAAAGCCTCTTTGTTAAAGCAAATTAATAGGCAATTTACAACAAAAAAAGAGGGGAATCCCCTCTTTAATGAACTCTTTTATGTTTGATAAAATTTATTAGTGTGGATGCTTATGGAAAGGCTTCTTCTTACACATATAAATTTTTCCTACTAATCCAGAAGCAGAAGCCGTCTCGGCCCATCCCACGACAGCAATGGCATTTCCTCCCATCACTCTCGCTCTATTCCTAAGACCGATGATCGCTTCAGAATAATTAATGTTTGAAGAGTAGGCCAATTTTAGGATCTGCGCACAAGAAGGTTCCATTCTCAAAACCCTATCTGCATGCATGCTTACCCGGCTAACGCCTCTCACCGGAACCACTCCCTCTCGAGCTGCCCCTTGTGCGTTGGACACTACTGGTGATCCCAAATCCATTGCAATTGGTGTACTTTGGCAAGCACCTAACACTCCAACTAGTAATAATAGCAAAACTCTCATTAAAGCACCTCGCGTTGTTCAATTCGTTAAGTGCTGGTACGACGGGACTTATAAAAATGTTAGAAACATAGAAATTTCTTTTTGTATCAATATCATTTAATTTACTTTAAGGTAAATTTACCACAGGTCATTTCCTCTGTCTGTGTTCTTAAACCAGGTCAGCTTCCGGAGTTTTAATATCTCACATAAATTGAATAATCTAGCTAGATCTTGGAAGCTTGTCATTCTCATTATTGCAGTTGGGTTATTCATTGGAACAGCTGTAGCACTCGCAACTAAAGTGTTTGTAAATTCCATACTGTACCTTACTGATCTTAGAGAGAATGCCTCAATATTTAAAACCAAAATAATGGGGACCGATCTAAATTTTGCTCCAGTAATCACTCTTCTCATTGCAGCTTTAGTAATTAATTTGGTCAAAAAATATGCTAAAATAACTAGGTTTCATGGTCCGGCAGACAGTATATACGGAGCCCACAGGACAGATAACGAAATTGATACCAAAACTGGTTATTTCTCAACGTTTTCTGCATTAATAAGCGCAGGAGGGGGCGCTTCGGTCGGACAATATGGTCCCCTAGTGCACTTTGGTGCTACCTTAGGAACAAGTATCAGACTACTGACAAGAAATGCTCTAAGCACCGACATTTTTATAGGCTGTGGTACTGCCGCTGCTATTTCGGCCGGATTTAATGCACCAATCGCAGGTTTGATATTTGCCCACGAAGCTCTCCTCAGACATTTTTCTATAAAAGCAATAACGCCTATTGCGATTTCAAGTTTTACTGCAGCGGCCATCTCCGAAAGAATTTTTGGAGGAAGTCAGGTCCTAGTGACCAATGCAGCTGAAATTGACCTCGTTGGTTTTTTGCCTGTGGCTATTATTAGTGGATTGTTTTTTGGGTTTGTGGCCCTCATATATATGCAATCTTTAACCCGAGGTCCCCAACTATTTGCAAAAACCAAGATCTCGCCATCTTACTTGATCTTTATTGGAGCACTAATCTGCGGCTCAGTAGGCATGTTCTACCCAGAGGTGCTCGGGATTGGCACCTCCACAATAAATGCTATGCTTAACATCGAAATAAATGTTAAATCTGTTATAATTTTCTTACTACTCAAGGTATTTCTCACAACCGTTTGCCTATCCACTGGTTTTTTTGGAGGAGTTTTTTCTCCAGCATTATTTGTAGGAGCTGCTTCAGGGTTAGTATTTGCCGGACTCTTAGCAATAACAGGCTTAGAGAGCAATTATTCAGTTCTAGCTTTATGCGGGATGGCAGCCGTTGGCGCCTCAGTAATCGGAACCCCAATCGCTGGGGTAATATTAGTTATAGAGCTTTCTAACAACTATGATTTGGGGGTCATTTCAATAGTATCGATAGCAAGCGCTACCTTGATAACTTATCTATTTTTTGGCCAATCACTCTTTGATAGGCAATTACTTAATAGGGGAATAGATATAGCTTTGGGCCGCAGTCATCTAAAGTTAATGGATCAATCAATAGGATCACTTTGTTCGGATGACTTCATGGCCTTTCTCCCGAATACTCCCCCGAAACAGGCTATTAAGCTAATGATAGCTCAGGAAGTGACAGAAGCATACTTGATAGACGAACAAGGTATATATCAAGGCAAAATTAGGCTTGTGGACTTGCTAGCCAATACCGCCCAAAAACAATGTTACGTACTTAGAGAAAACAATGAAGTGCTACTAACAGATACAGACTCTGTTTTACAAGGAATTGAAACTTGTAAGAATTTTATTGGAGAGTCCATTCCTGTAATCAATAAGGATAAGAATACTCTGACTGGGATAATAACTGAATCAGACCTCTTCACAGCTTACTTAGATTTGAATCGACAAATAAGAGACCTCGAAGCAGGATTGAGAAACTGATCCAGTTTATTGTTTCCCTTGTGGCACAATAAATAGCTTTTAATCGCCTTATTCATATAGCATTGATCACTTAGATTCCAAGAGAGGAATAACTCTGAACAACTCTTTTCACAGCTACCATCATGGCAGCTGTTCTCAAATTTGGCACATCCTTGGTGTTATTCCAAGCCTTACTTATCACATCATAGGAGGACCTCATAGTATCCTCTAAACCTGACCTAACAAGATCAACCTCTGAAGCTCCGTGGATCACTGATTCTTTAAAGTCATTTGGAAATATTTTTCCTGTCATATTTTCTATCCCATGCACTAGCTGTGATATCTGTCCTTCTTGAGCTCTTTTTTGCAAACGACCTAATCTAATTCTACTTAAATTCTTTATCCACTCAAAATAACTGACTGTCACTCCACCAGCATTAGCGTATAAATCTGGGATAATTATAATTCCTTTTTCGTCAAGAATGGGGTCGGCCTCTGAAGAAACAGGTCCATTGGCTGCTTCAATGATTAATGGAGTTTTAATTCGAGAAGCATTTTTTTCAGTGATCACAAGTTCCATTGCAGCAGGAATTAAAATGTCTGCGTCAGCTTCAAGCATTTCATTGCCAGATTCGGTAAAGCCAGGATAGCCCTTAATAGAACCTTTATCCAAAATATGTTGTTTTAAAGAGTGAATATCGATGCCATTTGCATTAATAACAGCGCCATCTCGTTCAAGAACATGAGTAATCAAAGCTTTGTCCTCAATCGACAAAAATAGTGCTGCATGGTATCCAACATTTCCTAACCCTTGCACTATAATCCGTTTGCCTTTTAACCCAGATGTTAGTCCAGTCTTTTTTAGATCTATTTCACTATCAAAAAAAGCTCTAAGTGCGTACTGAACACCCCTTCCAGTTGCCTCCGTCCTACCTGCTATCCCACCTTTACTAACAGGCTTACCAGTGACACAGGCCCATGCGTTAAGATCAGTAGGATTTAGTCGGCGATACTCGTCAGCCATCCAAGCCATCTCCCTTTCCCCTGTGCCAACATCTGGTGCAGGAACATTCTGTGATGGATGAATTAAATCTCTTTTTGCTAATTCCTCAGCAAAACGCCTAGTTATTCTTTCTAGTTCTTCTTCTTTCCAGTCTCTTGGGTTTATAATCAAGCCACCTTTTGAACCACCAAAAGGAACTTCAACCAAAGCACACTTATATGTCATTAAAGCGGCCAAGGCTTCTACTTCACCTTGATTAACTGCTAGGTCATATCTAATTCCACCTTTTACCGGTTCAAAATGATCTGAGTGGACAGATCTGTAGCCGATAAAAGTATGCATTGTCCCACGTAACCTTACTCCAAATCTCACGGTATAGGTTGCATTCGCGAGCATTATTTGATTAGCAAGATCTGAGCTCAGGAAGTCTTTACCTTCAGCTTCTTGCAAACATTTGACAGCTTTCTGAAAGTTAACTTCGATCGAGTTTAAGAATGCATCACTTGCCATTATTTTTTTGCGAAACCAAGAAGCCTCGCTCCCATTTATCAATGATATAATTTTTGATTTATAAAGCCAATTCTTGACCTAACGTAACACACAGTTAACAAACCACAACCTTTAAGATAAAGAAGTATACAAGTATTTCTGCAGTCAGAGTTAATTCTTTAAAGGATCACACGCGTAGCTTCTCTGACAAGCGCCTCCAGCACTTGGATCTACTGACATGGTAACATCTTCCAAGCCAGTTCCAGCTCTTTCATAAATGCACATTCTTTGCTTGGTCCCAACATTAATATAGGAGCGTTTTAGCCTACAAGTCGTAGTCCCCTTACTTGGTTTAGTACCTCTTCTCCTACATTTAGCTTTTTCTCGGCCCAATATAGTCTGAGGCCACTTCAATCGCTTATTAGACCACTCTATGCAAGGGCCATCAGCTGATCCTTCATAAGTTCGACCAGCTGCCGCCGCCGGTTGTGCAGGGACCACAAACATAAGGGATATAAAAAAAACTACGAGTGTTTTAATAAAGGCAGACAACATATTAGCCTATATTGAATTTTCCGAGACACTATAATGATATTACTCTAAAAACAACCTAAAAGCCAGTACGTCTGACATATTAATGAAAAATACCACTGAACTTTGTGTTTTGATCTGGATAAGCGCGGCGACACTCAATTATAGCATCAGTTAGCAGTCCTGATGCTATTTGCTCGTCTCCATTTGCGAATCCTCTAGTTATTTCACTAGACAAATGTGTAAGAAAAAGAAGAGCTGATGCTAATCGCCGTTCAACATGCTCATCTTCAAGATTGCGGGTAAATTTGAGTAAAGCTAGCGCAATGGTGGATTGAAAATCTTTCAATGCTATCTTTTCATCCAATTTTACCGGCTTGACAGTCACTTTCTCATACTTATCAGACATAGTTTTAAAACCTATACTTATTTTAATTTACTCAACTCGCACAAATTGGGTCGCTGGCTTGACTAAAAGTTACGACAACATTTCAAAAAATTTTATCAGAAATTTTACATTTTGCAAAAGAAGGCGTTAATAAGTAACTGAAATAGAATTTTAAAATGCTGAATGTCAAATTAAGGTCAATACTTAATGTACTTATACTGTACTTAGTTAATAATAATTTAATGTTAAAAGCTCCGGAGTAATCGTCTATGAGCAATGAAGAAAAAGCCACAAAACCAGAAGCAGAAGAACCTGCAGCACCTGCAAAGAAAAAACTTGAAATTAAGTTAGATTATTTTCAGATAGCTCTTTATGGTGGGCCAGCTCTTACATTCTTCCTAATTTTCTTCGCCGTTAAATACTTTCTTTTTGCACCTCCAACTCATATGGAAGTTAGAGAAATTATTAATAAAAAGGAGGTGGATCCATTTAAACATCTTTTGATTGACCCTCCATTAAAAATGGCTGAAGTAATCGCCAAACAAAAAGCTAATGAAAGAGCAAAAGCAGAAGCAGAAACGGAAACGATGGCTGATGGCACAATCAAATTCCTATCTCCTAGATACAAATATTATGAATTTAGTGGCCCACTAGCCACTAATTTAATAGGAAGCACAAAAATACTAACTGTGAATATTTCGGTAGCAGTATATGAAACACCTATGAAAGCCGAAGATTTCTATGAGGTTTTCGAGGTTTTTGTTCCAGTTCTACGCTCCATAGTTATTATGCAAATTGGAGATTTTACCTTGGAAATGGCAGAAGATGAACCAACGGTATATCAGCTTAGAAAATATTTACTTGAAGCATTCAATAAAAAGCTTAGAGATCTTGGTTCTCAACCAATTCTTAAAAAAGTTGTCTTCAGTAGCTTTGTCATAACTTAAAATTAAACAAACTGAATTTATGGTCGTTCATATGGGTATGGAGCAGATCAGATCAATACTAGCCAACAATCAGTCCGGGTTCAAAAACCAGAAAGATCCCGAACTGGGCGATTCTGGTGAGCACGAGGATAGTGGGACCTTCCGACTTGCAGAGATATTAAAGACGGGTTACCAAACGAGAAAATTTTCAAACACCCCAACTCTAAACTGGCTTCAGACATGGCGAGTGTCTAACTTAGCTTCATTTGAGCCAAAATAACCGCTGGTAGGATCTTATTCAGATGCTCCCGGTAAATATGCTCTTCCTTGTATAGCCTTTGCACCCAATTTTTTCTTAAAATCTGGGTTTTTATTTAAAAGATCTTGAAGGTTTTCATTGACCCAGCGTTCTGCTTCTTCTTGAGTCTCTGATTCAACAACTGCTATACCATCAACAATCCAATGCACTTTTACTTTCATGAACTGTTCTCCTCATCTGATGATTTTCTAAACTGCTCAACGAAACTTTGGAAAAAGACCTCAGCATTTTCTTGTTCTTCTACAATTTCTTCAGGGGTTAACTCTTCCTCAACTTCGTCCCGTACTTTTGCGGCATTCTCAATGCCTAATGCGGCCCCTATTGTAAACCATTTGTATGCTGATGCATATTCTTTTTCGGTTACAACATCTAGAAAGAATCTACCCAAATGCATTACCAAATCTTCAGCTCCATTCTCCACACTTTTCTTAAGGTGAGTTTTTAGTTCCTGCCTCACATTTTCTACGGTTTTCTCAGGAAGTAACTCTATTAAGTCATCTACCAAATCATCGGCCTCTTTTATCTCGCCTAGTTTAGATAAAAAGGCCCAATATAATGAATCCGTGTATTTTTTTGTCGTGCCCTTACCAGATTTAAGCAAAATAGCTAAATTATACTGTGCATCATGTTCTGAAGCTTTAGCCAACTCCTCAAATATTCCTATAGCCTGGTCATATTTTTTATTCTTTACAAGATCCGTTGCTTGTTTGAAGAGCTTATCACTAGTTGACAAGGAAAGATTATCCGACCAAGCATTAACTGTTACTATTAGTAATAAACCTACAACTTTGACTAAAAAGCCTAAGAAGCGCATTAACGACCAGCCATCATAACTAATTGGAGATAAAAAACCCTAACTTTAAATTTAGAGCCAGGTCTTCTCTCATAAACTACTATCCTTGGTCTGTCAGAATTTGGCTTTTGAAACTCAACAATCATTGTTTCAGGAAGGTAAACCCCATTCTTCTCTAAAGTAGAATGGGGATCCGAAGAGAAATCTCTATGAAAATCAGAATCAATCCAGATCCTGGCCAACGCTTTGCCCATTATATCGGGTAATAATTTTTTAACCTCTTCCCTAGAGCTTAATGAAAGGTTTCCATTTACCAAGTCTAGAGGAGCTAAATCTCTATTTTTTTCAATAACCGCAGGAGGCGACAATTTCTTCACCGGCACTAGTGCTCTCTGGGTGCTCGCTGCATTGGGAGACATTTGAACCTCAATAATCTTTGAAAACACAATCTACAAATAAATCTTGTAGTTGTCCAACGACTTATTTTATTTATTTATTAATTTTGAATCCTTTTTTGTTAGTCATTGGCATAAAAATTGAATGAACCAGGCGTGAAAGGATTTCAAAATGATTTCAGTCGTTAGATCAGCTCTAGCAGGCGTATCGCAGGAAATTGCTATTATTTCAAACAATATAGCCAATGCAAACTCTATTGGTTTCAAAAAAAGTTTGGCCTCATTTGAAGATGTATACTCAGAGCAAGCTACTGTTAGACCAGGAGTTAATACCGGACTGGGGATATCTTTAACTGATCCAAGAAGACAGCACTCTCAAGGAAGTTTAAAAGAAACTGGTGATGCCTTAGACTTAGGTATAGTTGGAAGTGGAATGTTTTTACTTGATACTAGAGAAACAAAAGGAGTCGTTACTTATTCACGAGCGGGATCATTTTCAGTAAATGCAAATGGCTTTATAGTTAACTCAGAAAATATTTCCTTGTTAGACAAAAATCAAAACCCCCTTAAGCTTCCATTTAATGTTTCTGTGGATGGGAAAGCACCGCAAAAACTTACTAATGTGAAGGTTGAGCCTGATGGAAGAATTAAAGCATCATATGGCACTTCAGAATTTCTAACTATTGGTCAAGTGGCTTTAGCCAAGTTTGCAAATGAAACCCGCCTGAAATCAACTGGAACAGGAAACTTCGTTGAAACTTCAGGATCAGGAAACGCCGTAATTGGTGCACCGAAGGAGTTGGGTTTCGGATCTATACAAGGTGGTAGTTTAGAAAACTCAAACACTGAAATTTCAAATGAATTGGTAAGATTAATAAGAGCTCAACAAGCCTTTAACGGTAATGCAAAAATGCTCGAAGCTGAAAGCAAAGCAACCGATCAACTGATGAGATAAGATTACTTTAGCGGTATTATCCACGACAAATCAGTGATCTTTAATTTGGTAGCCGAATTTATTAATAGATCTCCAGCTAAATTGACTGAAAGGGGTGCGCTCAACATCATCACGATAGTCACCGGCCTACTAGCCTCACTGTTGAGCAATACACACAACTCTGAAAACCGGTTTTTGCAGAGTAGAACTTCTGCTTTCATAACTGGTCGAGCTATGGATATCTCAAGCTCTCCCCATTTATTAGATTGACTTAAAGCAAATGGTTTTACCTTAATTACACAGTGGCCTCGCGAGATATTCATTAAGCTACAAGAAAGAGATAATTCCTGCTCTAGGTCATAACCGAGCAAATTCAACTCAGCAGTTTGAACTGCCATATGCACTGATTTCGTTTGATAAAAATCCTTTTTTACCACAAGTCACCATATTAGAATGTAGTTTGGCTCAGCATATCTCTTAATCTTGATATTGCTGATTTCTTAATTTGAGAAACTCGCCCAGTAGTGATCTCTAAGACCTCCGCTATTTCATATACATTTAATTCTTCTACATAATATAACTGGATTACTAAAGCTTCTTTCTTTGGAAGACTAGACAATGCTCCTTTTAGAGTATTCTTAAGTTGAGAGTCTGATAAAGCTTCTTCAGGGCTGCTTTCTCTTGAGGCGAACCAAATTGAATATTCGTCATAAACAGAGTCAAGTGATTGATGCACATTTGCGTTAAAAGCCAGTTCCCATTCCTCATATTCTTCTAATTCCATTCCAAGTTTTTTGGCCATCTCTAGATTAGTAGGATCTCTTTGAAATTCTGAACGAAGCTGTTCTTCCGCTTTTTTTGCCTTTTGTTGCATTTGGATGGTAGTCCTGCAGAGGTTTGAGCTTTTCCTCAAATGATCAACAATGGCACCCTTAATTCTGATTACTGCATAGCTCGAAAAAGCTGCCCCCTCTTTTTTACTATATTTTTGAGCTGCGTTAACCAACCCAAAATAACCAACCTGTAGGAGATCATCTATTTCAACAGCATTTCTAACCCGACCATGCATGTGCCAAGCTATCTTACGAACAAGCTCCATGTTTTCATGAATCAAGCTCTCAATACCAGGATTTGCTTCAGTATAAGAATTCTTCATTTGAGT
This sequence comes from Paracoccaceae bacterium, assembly GCA_002699695.2. Taxonomy (GTDB): domain Bacteria; phylum Pseudomonadota; class Alphaproteobacteria; order Rhodobacterales; family Rhodobacteraceae; genus CACIIZ01. Next base: position 24,575 of record PACC02000104.1, read on the forward strand.
CCTTTTTTCTCCCACACCATACTTTAATCAAAGAATGAGACACCTTTAGGTTCGCTTTTAGGAGCACTTTGAATTGACTTTGCCACTCCCATGAAAGCTCTAGATTCTACAGTATCCTGTTTTGTAACCATGATTGGCCTTCTTTGAACTACTGATTGCCTTATCCTATGCGAGAAAGGGACATGGCCACAATAGGAGAGTTTAACATTAAGAAACCTATTTACTATAGCTTGAAATTTCGAAAAATGTTGCAAGCCTTGTTTTTCATCCTCTACCATATTTACTAATACCGAAAAGTTCTCTACCCCAGCTTCCAAACTAGCTGCTTTGATAAACGTATACGCATCCATAAAACTAGTGGGTTCCCCCACCAATACCACAACCAATCTATCTACTGCTGCAGAAAATGTTATCGAACTATCTGATGCCCCCGCAGGCACATCAACCACAAGTATATCGGTTGATTCAGCTATAGAATCAAATGTTCTAATTAACTCATACCTAGCTTTCACCTCTAGGTTTAGGAGTTCTGTTAAACCACTACCACCCGACAAAAACTTTAGGCCAAGGGGCCCCGGCGACAAGGAATCTTTTATAGGAGTATTTGAAACTAGTATATCCTGTGCAGTTTTTTTGGGATTAACTCCCAACAATATATGAGAGTTTGCCAATCCAAAATCTGCATCAAATAATACGACGCGAGAACCTAATCGAGATAAAGTTAGAGCAAGATTGACAGCAATACTTGTCTTTCCGACCCCACCTTTCCCGCTAGCAACAGCTATAGAAGTTGTCATGTCATTTCCTCACTGACTAAAACTAATCATGCTTTCTTTCAAATATTGGGCCAAAAAGCTTTGGTTTACAAAAGAAAGAGACTTTAATATTGATTTGGTTCCAGTAAAGTAACCTATAGAGAAATTGTGGGAAGTTATCGTAGAAAATTCTTCTGGTGATACCATGTTTTCATCAGTCTTGGTGCAAGCTATAAGAGGCTTAAGGCTACCAAAACTTTTAGCTAATTTTTTTATATAATGTTTGCTAGAACCAGCAGGCGATATCAGAACAGTAAGGACCTGTTTAGCACCCACCCTACTTTTTAGCGCATTTATTGTTTTCAGTGCCTCAGCAGGTTCTGTACACACATCTACAACCACTTTCTGTTCTATTTCTAATAGTTTTTTTAC
>PACC02000102.1 GCA_002699695.2 Paracoccaceae bacterium
AAGATATTGCCCACAAGCAATACCTATTTTCTGAACGAAACTAGCACTTATTAAAGTTGAATTAACTTTCCCTCTTATCCCATCTGTACCAAATATCTTCATTGTCATTTTCACTATCCTAAATGTAAATCTAATCAGCGGCCTGCAACTTGTAGAGCATTTTCATCACCTGGTTGGTTTCTTTTATATCATGAACTCGAACAATCTGCACACCCTGCTTTGCTAACTCTCCTGCCGCCAAAACAGATCCCACTAATCTATCTTCTGGTTTATTTTCACCGGTAATTCTGCCTATAAATTTCTTCCTAGAAACACCTACTAAAATCGGACAACCTAAGGAATGGAAAAGGCTGATATTAGATAAAATAGCTAAATTTTGTTCCTCTGTTTTACCAAAACCAATTCCGGGATCAATTATTATCCTAGATCTTGAGATACCACCCGACACTGCAAATTCAATACGCTCTCTTAAGTAGTCAAATATGTCTAGAAGGAAATTCTTTCCCATAATTCTCTTATGCAAATCTTTCCCTGCGCCTGAATTATGCATTATGCAAACGAAACTTCCAAATTTCTTGGCTATCTCAATGCTATCAGGGTCAAAGCTTAGGGAAGAAACATCATTCCATATCTTTACCCCTAAACTCAGGGCATGTTCTGCTACGGAAGCTTTACGGGTATCTATTGACATCAACAAATTAGGGAAATTTTTTCCCACCAATCTTATTGCTTGATCTACGCGTTTTTTCTCAGCCTCAAAGGAAATACTCGTAAAACCTGGCCTAGTGGATTCGCCCCCTATATCAATGATTTGTACGCCTTCATCAACCATCTTATTGATTCGTTTCAAAAGATCAGAAGGATCACGGGCTTGATAACCATCTGAAAAGCTATCAGGGGAAACATTTAATACTCCCATTAATAAAGGAGGTTTTTTTTCAAAGCCTAGAATTTTCTCTCGGTTTGCAGAAAGTCCCGATTTAATCTCAAATGGTATTTCTTTAGCACTTATTACTATCGGAACCTTACCTCTTTCAAAAACTTTTACTGTATTAAACCAAAGCCTTGTAGATCCCAAAAATATTGCATCAGTTGGGTATATACTTTCCGTGTTCATAATAGGGCGAAAATATCTAGACAACTCTCATACCATAAGATTTTTTTGGATATCTTTCATGATAGCAGGCAGTTTTGAAAAGTCAGAGAAATAGTAATCTGGACTCAGTTCATTTATAGGACTTTTTCTATAGCCTTCTGTAAATAATACAAAAATAGACTTTGAGTTTTTAGCAGTCCTAGAATCGGTAATGCTGTCACCCACATAGACCAATCCATCGGAGGTAAAGCTTTTTGTCGCATGTAATACCATCTTTGGATCAGGCTTCAAAACATCCAAAGAGTCACCAAAAGCAAACCCCGAAAAATATTTAAGCAATCCAAACTCTTTAAGAATAAACCTTGCTGGTATTTCATTCTTTTGAGTACAAATGGCTAAATTTTGATACTCATTATTAAGTTCCTTAAGTGTTTCTTCAACCCGTGGATAAATGCTTGTTCCACGCAGTGGATCTTGATAGTAAAATTCCTTAAATTTTTCCACATGTTCTTCCAATGAGTTTACACATGGATAATTTGAAAATTCCAGCAATTTTTGTACCTGCATAGGAATTCCACCACCAATAAACGTACTATAAATTTTTACCGATACTGGTGGTAAATTTAGCGTAAAAAGAAGATCATTACCCGCCTTTGCCAAAGCGGGAGCCGTATGTACAAGAGTACCATCTAAATCAAATACTATGGAAAGTTTTTTCACTTTCTCACTCTTTCTTGCGAGCTAAACGCACACCTAGACTTCCGTCTATTCTATCCATTTTCTCTATTTGAATATCTATCATTGTAACTTCTTCGAACTCCAAGCAGAAAGCAGCAATATTGTCTGCCAGAGTTTCTAGTAGATTCAATCTTTTCCCAGAAAGATTTTTGTTTATAGCTTCCAAAATTATTTCATAGGAGAGTACATCTTCAAGATTATCTGCCCTATTCCCGTCTCCATAATCAAGACTTAAATAGATATTAAATTTAAGCCTTTGTTTATGACCATGCTCCGATTCAAAAACGCCAATTTCTGCATGGCATACATAATCCTTTAAATAGATCTGTTCCAAACTTTATCTCCAGTTTTGTCTAAGCTTTGTTCTGTTATCTTTTTTTCAAGGATTATTGTCAGCATTCCTAGCATAGTAGGTTATTTAACGCATTTTATAAAAAATATGTTGACCAAATTCCCCAGTCTTTTTGAATTTCTTGGCCCAACTAGGGTTTACGGCTTTGGCATGGAAAAAAGTAGCTCCGTCAGTTAAAACTCGGGCGGAAGGTTCAAGCAATACGCGGGACAGCTTCAATATTCTCTTATAAATGCCTCTTTCCACAATAACCTCTAGTTTGCCATCACAATTATAAGAAAATTGGCATGCATTTCGGCGACTTGCTCCTTCTGATATTACCCCACAAATACTATTAGGAAAGGCTTGCGAAAGAGCTCGGTTAATTATCACTTCTCCAACAGCATATTGACCTTCTAAGGGTTCTCCTCTCGCCTCAAAATAGATTGCCTCCGCTAAACATCGAAGTTCAGAGGTCACTTTTGGTATAGGTAAGGCATCAAGGACCTTGAAAGAAAATTTCTTATCATCATATTTAGAAAAACCTGAAAAATTCTTTAAATCGAGAGTATTCAATGAGGAAATAATCACATGATCAGAAATCAGAGCATCCGCAATAACTGAAAAAGCATCAGGAATTCCTTCACGAACCTTCTTTCCACTTAATCCCTCTGCAAAAGCAAATGATAAACTAAGCCATAGTAGTAATTGGACAATATAAAAGTAAGAAATTAACTTTTTCAACATATTAACCGGTGCTTTAATCTAATTTCTTTTCAAAAGCTCTTAATACTCAAGATAAGATCATGCAAGAGAAATATGATTAAACTACGTTATCCCGAGCAACTTTTTGTCTGACCTGAGTACTTTAGAAATGCGTTGCTCTATAGAGGAATAGGGCGGGTGGCTCCAAGCCTCGCCATAGGAACTCGGTATGGAGAGCAGGAGACATAATCCAAACCGATACTTTTACAAAAATCTATCGAATTTGGGTCACCTCCATGCTCCCCACAAATACCTAATCTTATATTGGGATTTGATTCTCTGCTTCTATGTGATGCAATCCTTAGAAGTTCTCCAACGCCATCAATATCAAGAGACCTAAATGGATCTTCAGGATAAATTTTCTGATCTATATAGTCTCTCATGAAGGTACCAGAATCATCTCTGCTAAGACCATAAGTCATCTGGGTAAGGTCATTAGTACCAAAACTTAAAAAAGAACTTGCGGATGCAAGTTCACCAGATTTTAATACGGCCCTGGGAGTCTCAACCATTACACCCAATTTGTATGCTACGAGATGACCTTGTTGCCTCGGGATAGACGCAACTACCTGGTTGATCATATCTCTAACAAGATAAACTTCTTTTACAGAAGACACCATTGGCAACATTATTTCAGGGGCAAAGTTAATCTGTTCAGGACCATAAACACTCCTACTTGCTTTTAAAATTGCCTTTATCTGCATCTGGTAAAGTTTTGGGAAAAGTATTCCCAGCCTCACTCCTCTTTTCCCCAGCATAGGGTTGATTTCAGACATTTGCTTTGAATGTTCAGACACTTGTGTGAGTGTCATACCAAGCTCATTTGCAAGATTTTCTAATTCAAGCAAGCTATTAGGCAAAAATTCATGCACCGGCAAATCCAGCAAACGTATGGTAACAGGCAACCCTTTCATTATTTTGAATATCTCCTCAAATTGCCTCTGTTGAATGGGTAAAAGTGCGTTGATCGCCTCTTCTTTGTCCCCTTCACTAGAAGCTAGAATCATCTTTTGCATTTGTTGCAGTGTTTTACTCTCAAAAAACATGTGCTCTGTACGACATAATCCTATTCCGTCCACATTAAATTCCTTTGCAAGTGAAGCTTCCTGTGGGGTATCTGCATTCGCCTTCACACTTATTTTACCGAGTTCATTAGCCCATTCCATAATTTGGTAAAAATGTTTTGAAAAGTTAGGTTGAACCATTTGCGCCTTACCTAGTAATACCCTACCGTTAGACCCATCGATAGTTATCAGATCACCGCTTTTCAGAATTCGGCCATCATTAGTCAGTAAAGATTTGAGGCTGTTATCCATCCTTAAGTCACTCACACCTACTACGCAAGGTTTCCCAAGCCCTCTTGCCACCACAGCTGCATGGCTAGACATACCACCCCTTAAAGTCAGAACGCCCGCAGAAACATGCATCCCTCTTATATCTTCTGAACTTGTCTCGCTTCTAACTAAAACGGCAGTCATTCCTTTTGAATTCATCTTAATGGCTTCTTCTGCCTTGAAAGCTATAAAACCGGAAACTGCCCCAGGGCTAGCTGGCAGCCCCAGCCCGATTACTTCGATGTTTATGTCTTTATGAATTTGCGGGTGTAATATATCTAATAACATCTCCGGATCAGTCCTCAAAATTGCTGACTCCTTGGAGATCAATCCTTTTCTTACGGCTTCTACGTTTAACCGCATTAATGCTGACACCTTAAGTTCCACATCTTTTGCATCGATTAAGACGAACTCATCATCTTTGATCAGAAATGAAAAATTTAACTTTTTACCAAATGCTTTAAAAGCCTTTTTTTCTAAAACACTAATTTTGGCAATCAATGGTTTATATAGTTTGGAAAACTTATTTCCTGAAATAAGTTCTTCCTGAGAGATTGCTTGTGAAAAACGACCTTTGAGAAACAATGGTGAATTTACATCTCCAATTTTTATTGGAACAAAACGGCCATTTATACTTTCTTCCCCAGTGAAATTATTTATAGATTGCATATCCAACAAACCAAATCGTGATTCTTGATTTGCCAAAATCATTTCCTGTAATATCGCCCCCATCGAAGCCTGAGGATCTGCACCCAGAGACAATCTAAGCACTCTTGAAGTCGGATTTTCCCACTTTTTTGCAATCGCCTTAAAGGCATAATGTATCTGAGTTTCTTGATCTTCAGGAAAGTCAAAACCAAGGTGTATTCTGTAATATTCCTCAAATTCATTAGTCAAGTCATCAATCATATCCACCGATAAGTCCCTAACCAATTTCACATTTTCCTTATTTACAGCAAGCTGTAATGTTTCATCAAATAGGTCAGGGTCTAACTCTAATACTTTCACACCAAAATTCCTGACATGCTCCAAATACAAAAATTTAGCTGTTTTTGCTCCAGTAATTTTTCTAATCAATCCTAACTTTTCCCTATTAAGACCTAAATAAAGTATTGATTCTGGACCACGCCATTGCCTGAATTCGGGGCTTGCTCTCAGACATACGGGAGACCGGTCTAAAAATTCTTTTGGAAAATCTGGAGTAGTACCACCATCAATTATTTCTTTTATAAGTTTAGAGGAAATAAGATAGCCAGGAGCAACAGGAAACCCTAACTTACTGAGTGTCGAAATAGTGCTTGCCCTAAAACCAAACTCTTCTTGACTAACACAAAGTTTAGATGAAATAGAAATCACATTCTTGGTATTATTTACCATTGGAAACAGCTTTACTCTATCAAAACAATTGTATCATTATATCCTTAGTTCAGAAAAATTGGCTACAGAATGCATTATTTTTCTTACCTTGTTGCATAAATGGAGCCTATTGTCCTTTTCTTCTTGCACTTGAGAATTAATAGTCACATTTTCGAAAAATGCTTCTACGGAATCATTTAACTTTGCAAGAGTTTGTAAGGCATTGAAATAATCCTTCTTTAATAAGAATACACTAACCGATTTCTCTATTGAAATTAAATTAGCCATGAGACTATTTTCCTCAGTGGTATCAAACAATTCTACGGAGGGTTCAAGCTCGTACCTTTTCTTGGTTCTATTTTCCTCAGAGTTGAGGATGTTATTAGGTCGTCTATAAGCATCCATTAACCTAGGAAAAAGATCTGTCTTTCTAAATTTTTCAAGCTGATCAATCTGCATAAAAGTACCATATGGATTTTCAAGATTCTTCTTGTTTAAACAAGCTCGTAGGGTATCATGAGAATACCCCTTTTCAATAAGATAGACTTTAAATCTCTCTGTAAAAAATTGGTAAAGATCCTGAGCAATTTCGTATTTCAAACTCTGTTTGATCAAATCACTAAGCTTGATATCTAACTTTTTTTCTAATAGGATTCTGATCAAACTTATAGCCCCTCTTCTAAGAGCAAAAGGATCCTTGGAACCCGATGGCTTTTCGTCTATTATCCAGAACCTTGTCAACGTGAAAACTCTATCAGCAATTGCCACAACAACGGCAATCATTTCTTTGGGCACATCATCATTTTGAGTAACTGGCTTATAATGATCAGAGATCGCGTTAAAGATTGACTCATTTTGTCCTTCTATTTTGCAGTAAATGCTACCCATTACACCCTGTAATTCTGGAAATTCTGAAACCATATATGTGGTCAGGTCTGTTTTGCATAAACTAGCAGCATGATCACATAACCCAGCATCTACATTCAACAATTTGGCTATATTAACTGAAATCTTTCTAATTTCTTTGACTCTATCAGCCTGACTCCCAATTTTATTATGAAAAGTAACAGAAGCTAATCTATGATTTAAAGCATCAAAATTTTTTCTTTTAATCTCTGTAAGATCCTTGTTAAAGAAGAATTTAGCATCACGCAATCTAGATCGTAACACTCTCGAGTTGCCCTCAATTATAGACTTTCCATCGTCTTTAGATTCAAGATTTGCTACTACAACAAACTTATACAGTAACCCTGTATCAATCCTTATTACTGAAAAAAATTTTTGATGTTCTCTCATTGAAATTTGTAATATTTCTTTTGGTAATTCTAAGAATTCCTCATCTATCTTTCCCATTAAAACGACCGGCCACTCTACGAGACCAGCTACTTCATTTAGCAACGAGTTGTCTGTTATCAGCCTAGCATTTTTGCCTTTAACTAATTTGCTAGCAGATTCCCAAATGAGATTTTTTCTCTGCTTGAAATCTAAAATTACCTTTCGATCTTTAAGGCCAGAGATATAGTCTTGAGCGCTATGAGGGGAAAACTTGCCTGGACACATAGATGGATGGCCAAAGGTAAAATTAGAGGAAAAAACTCCATTAATCTCCAAGCTAATCACTTTAGGCTCTTGGTTCGCTCGGTATAACGCACATAGAATTGATCTCAGTGGTCTAACCCACCGGAAACTACTATCCCCCCACCTCATTGACTTTTGCCAAGGAAAGCCATGGGCAACCTTTAAAGTAATCTTGCTAATTAGTTTCTCTGATAAGTATCCAGGATGTTCTAACCGGTAGAAAAAAAACTCGCCCTTACTTTCTTTCTTTTTGTATAGCTCTGACTCTTTTGCTCCAACAGATCTAGCAAAGCCAGATAATGCCTTGGTTGGAGCACCAACTCTGGGTCCTCTCTTCTCTTCAAAAAAAGAATCGGAATGGTTGGCCAAATCCCAAACAATCAAAACTAACCGCCTTGGGGTAGAAAAAACCTCCAACCGTTCAAAAGATAATCTCTCTTCAGTTAATCCTAATGAGAATGATTCTCTTAAATGCTCAGCAGCCTTTTCCTGCATGCGTGCCGGTATTTCTTCAGAATACAACTCTAATACTAGATCAGGCATGAGTTAATCCAAATACTTTTTGTTGAGTTGTCGCCATTCGTAGCCCTTACCATCAGGATATATTACTACTAATCTATCTATACCTTTTACCTCATTTTCAACTGCTATATAGGCTTTTGCAATGCCGTCATCAATTGCATTTTGCAAATCTTTTGAATTAAAGCAACTGAACCAAAATGGGGCGGTAAGCGGTTGTGGATTTTTTGCAAGAGTTAAATTATCAAAAGCTTTCACTTCTGTATTGAAACAACTTCTCATTTTCAATGCTGATGTAGTAGCTCGAATTCCTTGATAATTCCAAACTTCAATTCTTTTAGAGTCCACCATTATTTTCTGCAAACCCGAAACTTCCTGGTAATACGCAAATGTTTGAAAATAAAAAAACAAAATACCAAAGCAGAAGGAACTTCCCAAAATTATAATAACTGTTATTTTTCCATTCATTTTTATTTTCTTTGCTGAGCTTGCTCTGATTCTAAGAATGCTTCAGCACACATTTTTGCTAGGTCTCTTACCCTAGCAATGAAATTTTGTCTTTCTGTAGGAGATACTACACCCCTAGCATCTAGCAAATTAAAAATGTGGCTTGCTTTTATACAATAATCATAAGCTGGTTGCACCATCACAATAGATTCGGAAAGATGTCCATCAATTTTTTTTTCAGATAATATCCGTTTACATTCTTTCTCATAGTCCTGAAAATGGGATAACAAAACTTCTGGGTTAGCTACATCAAAATTCCATCTGCTATATTCACGTTCTGCTTGTCTAAAAATGTCGCCATACGTAAGTGATTTTTCTGAGTCAGGATTATTGAAAGGTAAATCCATCACATTGTCTAATCCTAAAACAAACATCGCAATCCTCTCGAGTCCATAAGTTATTTCGCCCGAAACAGGGTTGCAATCAATCCCTCCAACTTGCTGAAAATAAGTGAATTGGCTTACCTCCATTCCATCGCACCAAACCTCCCAACCTAATCCCCAAGCACCCAGGGTTGGGCTCTCCCAATCATCCTCAACAAATCTTATGTCATGAAGAGTTCTATCGATCCCAATTTTCTCTAAGCTCTGAATATAGAGTTCCTGAATGTTATTTGGAGAGGGCTTTAGTATTACTTGATACTGGTAAAAATGCTGCAATCTATTTGGATTTTCCCCATACCGACCATCAGTTGGACGTCTCGATGGCTGAACATAAGCTGCATGCCAATGCTTCTTTCCAAGAGCTTTAAGTGTTGTTGCTGGATGGAAAGTTCCCGCTCCAACTTCTAAATCGTAAGGCTGTAAAATTACACATCCACAGTCCGACCAAAATTCATTTAATTTAAATATTATTTCCTGAAATGACCTAAGCATTAAGGATATTTTTCCTGGTAAATTATAACAAATCTAATTTATCATAGCTGCTACTGAGGTATAGCCCAACATAGGATAATGAGTTAGAAACAGTATAAAATTTTTTTAAAATCAACCTTCACCGAGAACTACGATCTAGGAAAGATCTCCGGAAGTCAATATCAGTCTGTGCTTCACCCAAAAATGTAGTAGTTACCAAAGACGTACCAGGTTTGTTAACTCCACGAGTACACATACAGTGATGTTCAGCCTCCACTAAAACCGCTACGCCTTTTGGTTTTAAGACCTTATCTATAATTAACCCAATTTCCCTCGTAAGTCTTTCCTGAATCTGCAAACGCTTTGAGTAAACTTCCACAACTCGTGCTAATTTTGATATACCTACTACTAACCCATCTGGAAGATATGCCACTCTCGCATTTCCTATTATGGGAGCCAAATGGTGTTCACAATAACTTTCAAGCCTTATAGATTTTAATACTACCCACTCATCATAACCTTCAACTTCTTGAAAAGTTTTACCCAAAATCTCGGTAGGATTTTCTGCATATCCCTTGAACCATTCGTTATAAGCCTTAAGAACTCTTTTTGGCGTCTCTTTCAGGCCTTCACGATTTGGATCATCACCAGCCCATCTTAATAATGTTCTAACTGCCTCTAGTGCTTCTTGCTCAGAGGGTTTGTCTGAATCTAAACCATTGTTACTATAAGGCTTAATTGAAAAATCATGTAGTCCCATTCTTTCGCTCCAAATCTAAAAGCAAATGATCTAATATGCTACGCTATAAGTTAAGTCACCAACTTTATGAGCATATGTCAAAAACTTTGCACAAACTTAATCTTTTTTTATCTCAGAGAGATCCAGCTTATATAATACAAAAATTTAAAGTTGCAACCAGAATGCAAAAATCAAAGGGTAACCAAGAGGGTAAGTAAATTATCTATAATAAAGATGACATCTAATTATGAAATCAATTTGATTATTATATTCTAGATAGTGTCACTTCATCATCAAAAGAGATTTTTATCATGGTGTTAAGCTATTAATCGAAAAATTTACATTGGTCATTTAGTATTTATTTGATACTCATTTCGTTGATTAACAGGCTATAAACTTGTAAGACTACCACACTGCTGTTTTTATTTATCAAAAGCCATGAAAAAAATAATTCAAGCTGTTAGAATCAAAAGACCGGACGACTGGCATTTACACTTGAGATCAGGAGCTATTCTTAAAACAGTCTTAAAGTATTCAAGCTACACCTTTGGCCGAGCCATAATAATGCCTAACCTAAACCCACCGGTAGTAACAACTGAACAAGCTGAAAATTATTATCGTCAAATATTAAAATCAATACCAAAAGAACATGATTTCCAGCCACTAATGACACTTTTTCTTACTGAAAAAAGCAATATAAATGATATTGAGGAAGGTGTTAATAGGGGAATTATTAAGGCTGTGAAACTGTATCCTGCAGGGGCTACAACAAATTCTGAAAATGGTGTTAGAGATCTCCCAAACATTTATAAATTGCTAGAAAAAATTGCCCGATTAGACATACCCTTACTAATACATGGCGAAACAACCGATCCCACAGTAGACATCTTTGACAGAGAAGCTATCTTTGTTGACAAAATTTTAGAACCTTTAAGAAAAAAAATACCTGATTTACGAATAGTACTAGAGCATATAACAACTAAAGAAAGTGTAGATTATGTCATGGATAGTGATGCAAATCTTGCTGCAACAATTACACCCCACCACCTCATAATTAACCGAAATAGTATGTTCAAAAATGGAATTAGGCCGCATTATTATTGTTTACCCCTAGCGAAACGTGAATCACATAGGATAGCTATTGTGCGCGCAGCAGTATCGGGAAATTCAAAGTTTTTTCTGGGAACAGACTCTGCCCCACATCTTGATCACCTGAAGGAAAATGCTTGCGGTTGTGCAGGTATTTTTTCAACTCCAAATGCTTTGAGTTGCCTTGCACATATATTTGAAACAGAGTCCGCTTTGGATAGATTGGAAAGTTTCACTTCTCTCAATGGTGCAAATTATTATGGCCTTGAGACCAATAAATCGTATATCAAGCTCTCCAAGCTAAAGGAGCCTAAAGAAAAAATAAAGAAAATTTCGATTGGTAGTGATACACTCACTGTATTTGACCCTGGTTTTTCATTATACTGGACCCATGAAAACATTTGACAAATAAATAATTTAAGTTGGTGAGATGAATTGAAAGATAACTATTTTAATAATAAGGAGAGACAAGCTAGAATTACGGTAAAAACGCTCTTGGCGATTGATGCAATACATTTCAACTCCCAAACACCCTTTACTTTAACTTCTGGTATTCAAAGCCCCGTATACATTGACTGTAGAAAGCTTATTTCTCATCCAAAAGCTAGACGAATTTTAATGAACTTTTGTGCTGATATCATATTGGGAAACATCGGATGCCATCAGGTTGATGGTCTTGTGGGTGGAGAGACTGCAGGAATACCCTTTGCTGCTTTCCTAGCTGAAAGACTGAACCTTCCAATGCACTATGTGCGCAAAAAGCCTAAAGGGTTTGGGAGAGATGCCCAAATTGAAGGGGGAAGTATTGTTGGGAAAAAAGTAATCCTAATTGAAGACCTTACAACAGATGGAGGTAGTAAAATCAAATTCTGCAATGCTCTTAGGGATGCAGGGGCCGAAGTAGAGCATGCAATTGTGATCTTTTACTACAACATATTTCCTAAGGTAACCGAAAAACTTGAGAAATTGGGAATCCAGTTACATTATCTTGCTTCATGGTGGGATGTTTTGAAATTCTGCAGAGATGAAAGCTCCAAATGGAATAATGAGACACTAGATCAAATAGAAGCATTTTTGGATTCACCTATAGAGTGGTCAAAACAGCAGATTTAGCTACAGCAATCATAAATTGCATGAGACCGTATTAGAAATCAACTGCGAGTCAAATGCAATTTTTCAAATTGGAGTTACAAGTTTAGTGACAAACAAAACACTTTGTGAAGACTTGAACTAAGATGTATATTGAGATCAATAAACTTGGTACCATACCACAATTGATTTTGAATCCAATATACCAAAGTATTAATTGGACAATAATATAGGAGATAACCTATGACAAAGGACCTAATAAGGAATCAATGGAAATCAAACCTGGGAACTATGGCCTATAAAGTTACCCAAGAGGGGGCTACTGAGAGAGCATTCTCTCATCCTGGATTCGATCCAGATACAAAATATTTTGCATGCATTTGCTGTGATCAAGTCTTATTTAGCATTGAAGCAAAATATGAAAGTGGATCAGGTTGGCCAAGCTTTTTTAAAGCAATATCCTCCGAAGTCATTTGTGAAAAAGAAGATTTAACCCATGGTATAGAAAGAACAGAGGTGACTTGCAGTAAATGTGAAGGGCACCTAGGTCACGTATTCTCTGATGGCCCAATGCCAACTGGACTAAGGTACTGTATAAATGGAGTTGCCTTGAAAGCTAAGGTTTCTCTTGATTGATTTTCAATTAAATCCGTTACTTCTGTAAATCTTGGGCAGAGAAATTCCCTATATTACCAAATATTTGCTGTAAAGTAGTCAATTTCCTACCACCGGAGACCACTTTATTATTACTGATGTCAATTACTCTAGAATCCTTGATGGTATATTGTTCTATAACATTTAACCTCCCACTATTACTAAAAATCAATAAGGCTACTTCCCTAGAAGTAACCTTTGGCTGGAAGAAAGCTAGTTTCTCCGTTTCCTGACTAAAATAAATCCAAATATTCCCATTGATACCATGGACAATGGGTGGATTACCAAGTAATGCCCTAACCTTAGATTTAGGCGTCTTCCCTTTTTCTAATTTGGCGAGAACCTCTGATCCAGGATTGAAACCATTAAATTCCACAACTTTACTGCAACTAAACAAAAATAGTGTAACCATAAGCAATATTGCTTTTGTGAAACTTCGTGATATTAAAAAGTACATGAGCAAGACTCTTATCGTTTTTATAGGATCAATGGAATTGAATTAATTATTAGCTGAACAGCGGAATATATTCAATCATAAGGTTTTCAATTGGGGTCCCTTAATGAAAAGAAAACATCACAGAAATGATACTGAGGGGCAGGATCTGCATATGTGGGGATCTCCACCTTTTTCAAGAAGTATAAAAATATCTGACCTTCACCCAAAACGTAGTAATAGATTCTCCATCAAGTTAAATAATCTGGAAAAATCTAATTTATCGAAATTACTTAATGTGACTCAAATCCACTCGTTTCAATGTACGATTAACCTGCAACCATCTGAGCCTGGGTGGCTAATTCGGGGTAAGATAAACTTAGTTGTATCTCAATTGTGTGTAATTACCCTAGAAAAGGTACGGACTAAATTGCAAATTCCCCTCAAGAGATATTTAATCCCAGACAGTAAAAAACGCTCAAATGAATCAGTTTTATTAGATTTAGATCTTGTTGATTCTGATCCCCTTAATAAATTAGTAGAATTAGGTGACATTATTTCGGAAGAGATAATTCTTGTGATCCCCCAATATCCAAGAAAGAAAGGAGCTGGATTCCAGAAAGATACTATCTTTACAGAAAATGATGAGAGACCAAACCCTTTTCAAAAATTGTCTGAGTTAAAAAATCATATGGAAGGACTTTATCCAAACAAAAATAAAAAATAATCTTCAGCTAAGTCACTACTTCAAAAAAAAATGTCTTTTGGAATATTTAGGATTGTAAATACCTTCACGTTTATTTAGTAATAGCTAACTAATTAGATGAGTGGAAGATAAAAAATGGCGGTACCAAAGAGTAAGATAACTAGATCTAGACGTGGAATGCGTAGATCTCATGATGCCCTTAAAGGAATTAACGTAATAGAATGTCCGAATTGTGGTGAACAAAAAATCACACACCATGTCTGCAAAGCCTGTGGTTACTATAGGAACCTTGAAATAACCCCCACAGTTGAAGATCTTGATCTTGATGATGACGCTGCTGCATAATTAGCAAAGGCAAAAGCCATGTTTGGGCGCTAAAATGTTGGGCGAAAAGGCAAAAACAATAATCGCTATCGATTGCATGGGTGGAGACCTTGGTGAACATGAAGTTTTAAAGGGGATTACTAAGGCCTATACCAAGAATAAATCACTCTTCTTCCTCATACATGGTGTAGGAAGTAAGATGCCAAGCCTTTTGAAGAAACAGAAAAGACTAACGGGAGCGTTTAGGTACATTCCCGCTCAGCAAACGGTTAGCATGGATGAAAAACCGTCGCAAGCCTTACGAACTGGTAGAGAGACAAGCATGTGGTGCGCATTAGAAAGCGTTGCCAAAGGAGAAGCAAAAGTAGCAGTTTCGTGTGGGAATACTGGTGCTTTAATGGCAATGTCTATGGTACAACTACGGAAAATTGATGGCGTAAATAGACCTGCTATAGCCGTACTCTGGCCCTCTACCAATGCACGTGGTTTCAATATAGTTTTAGATGCCGGTGCAGATATTAAGGCTGACGCGCAAGATCTGCATCAATACGCTTTAATGGGAATATCTTATGCAAAGAGTGGCTTTAACATTAAAAAACCCCGGGTTGGGCTACTCAATGTGGGGACTGAGGGGCACAAAGGCCGATCTGAGTTACAGAAAGCAGCAGATATTATTCTCGAATCATCAAAAATATTCGAATTTGAATATGCAGGATATGTAGAAGGCGATGATATTCCTTCATCAAAAATAGATGTAATCGTTACTGATGGATTCACCGGAAATATTGCTCTAAAAACGGGTGAAGGTACTGCTACTTTGGTCCGCACCTTACTTAAGGAAACTTTTGCTTTTTCTGTAATGGCTCGATTAGCTTCATTTTTAGCACTTAAGCCTCTAAGAGCTCTTAGGAAGCGTATAGATCCAAGAAGAGTGAATGGTGGCGTATTTTTGGGCTTGAATGGAACTATAGTGAAGTCCCATGGAAGCGCCGATGCTACTGGAATATCTGCAGCCATCACTCTTGCTTATAAATTAGCACAAAATGATTTTCAAAAAAATCTTGCTAACAAGATCCTATATAAGAAGAAGATCCCAAATTAATTTGGCCATTAAAATCCTAATTAGAATAATTTAGCTGACTTTAAAAATATTTGGACCGTAAAATGCCCAAACATATTGACTCTTAGAGGTTTTTTCCAATAACCTCTTCCTACTGAGGTATAGAAATGAATGATAATAGTCTCACACGATCAGATTTATCGGATGCTGTTGTTAGAGAAGTCGGGCTATCAAGGCAAGAATCCCTACAATTAGTGGAAGAAGTCTTAGACTATGTCATAGAAGCATTAGTCGATGGAGAAACTGTAAAAATTTCATCATTTGGAACCTTCAGCAGTAGAGAAAAAAAAGAGAGAACTGGTCGGAATCCAAAAACTGGGATAGAAGCAGCCATTGTCGCCAGAAGGGTAGTGACTTTCAAACCGTCTCAGAAAATGAAAGAACTTGTTAATAAAGGGAACCAAGGTGTTTAATTCTTTGGTGCTTTAATTGGGCATAGAAAAATCACCAGAAGCTTTTAGAACTATATCCGAGGCGGGAGAAATGCTTTCTCTCCCGGCTCATGTATTAAGATTTTGGGAAAGTAAATTCCGACAGATTAGACCTATAAAAAGAGCTGCTGGCAGACGGTTCTATAGACCAAATGATATCATAGTTCTTTTTGCCATTAAGAAACTACTTCACGGAAATGGTATGACTATCATTGGCGTAAAAAGATTCATTAAAGAAAATGGTATTAAACACCTTACAGATATAGGTAAGAAAGCAAGGGATGAAGTTGGCATAATGAAAGGAAAGAACTCTAATCTAGATAAAGTATTGTTTGACCTTAAAAAATGCCAGGATGGAATCAAAGACCTTGACAGACATAGGTTGACTGAAATAAGGACAGAATTATCCTCATTGAGATCCAGGATAACCGAAAGAATAGCTATTTCAATCTCGGATGTTTCCGAATAAAAGGGGTGTCAAAACGGGCTATAGCGCAGTCTGGTAGCGCGTTCGTCTGGGGGACGAGAGGTCGTGAGTTCAAATCTCGCTAGCCCGACCATCTTGCAAAACACAAGGATTTCC
>PACC02000089.1 GCA_002699695.2 Paracoccaceae bacterium
CCATGGATTAGCTTTGCCAAAAGAAATAGGAAAACCGATCACGCTGAAAAAGTAGGGTCTTTTAAAGCGGGGAACAGACCTCAATCAGCCATTTCTTTATTTTTGGCTCAAGTTTATCAGCCAATTTTTGTTTTACCTGGCTATGGTAATCGTTAAGCCACTTAATTTCATCTTTTGTTAAAAGATCTGGTAAAATTAGGCTTTTATCTATTGGGCATAAGGTTATGGTCTCAAAACTAAGCATTGGTTTTTTTGTCTCGAACTTGGTAGGAGTAGTCTTAATAAGAAGTAAGTTCTCAATTCTAATGCCATAATTATCTGATACATAATAACCTGGTTCATTAGAAATTAACATGCCCGGCTTAAGCTCAATTTCATTTCTTCGAGAAATTGCCTGTGGTCCTTCATGTACAGATAGAAAGGAGCCCACCCCGTGGCCTGTGCCATGCTCATAATCCAAACCTTCTTGCCAAAGGTAGTACCTTGCTACACTATCTAGATCCCTGCCAGAAAGTCCGATGGGCCATTTTAATTTTGAGATAGCAATCATCCCTTTAAGTACTAGAGTGAAGTGTTTCTTTTTCCTTTTATCATTTTTTCCAACTGCAATTGTTCGCGTAATATCTGTGGTTCCTTCCAAATATTGCCCGCCGCTGTCTATTAAGAGAATATCATTCCTCTTAAGAATTCTATTTGTTTTCTCACTCGACCTATAGTGGATAATGGCACCGTTAGGCCCAGCTCCACATATGGTGTCAAAGGAAGGTCCTTGATAGCCCTCCCCCTTTTTTCTAAATTTTTCGAGTGATCCTATTATGGATATTTCATCTAAGCTGTTGACGACATTCATGGAAAACCAATGCAGAAATTTTACCATTGCAATTCCATCTTTTTGGTGTGCTAGCCTCGTCCCAGTGATTTCACTAGCATTTTTTATAGCCTTTAAAGTAGAGCAGGGATCGGTACTATCATGAATCAGGGTATTACGCTTTGTTAAGATTTTTTTTATAGCGAAGGCACAGCTTTTGCTGTCAAGCCATACCGTTCCCTTCAATTTACTCAATCTGGTAATCAAGCCCTTAGTCGGAAAGAACTTTATCTTCGGTTCTAGTTCACTGATTACGGGTGGGGGTATTTTTACTAAGTTTAGATATACTTCAACTTCAGCATTTCTATTTTGTATTGCAAAAGCTTTGACAATTGGGGTGTTAGGTATATCTCTACCTCTGATATTTAAAAGCCAGCAAATTGAGTCAGGAAGGGTGTAAATTACAAAATCAACACTGGAATCTTTCATAATTGAACTAACATTGCTGATTTTTTCTTGGCGAGATACTCCTGCATATTTTGTGCTTAGCTTGTAGACGAGACCAAAGTTTTCTTTTGGTTTATCTTTCCATATTTTGTCTATCAAATTTGATATTGGCTGTATTTTATGTGATCCTTTAAGTTCTTCCCTGAAGTCACTAATTTCTCTAATTGTGTGGAGCCAAGGATCAAATGCCACAATGCCAGGGGTCAGTCTCAACCATTCGAACATAACTTTTGCTTCAAATTTTAGCACCGTGATGTATTTACAATTCTTTTCATTTTCGGCTTGGATTGAATAGCGACCATCCACGAATAAGCCTACCTTTGTAAGTGTAACAATACATAATCCTGCTGAACCTGTGAAACCAGACAACCAAGTTAATCTGGCATCATTTTCTGAAATAAATTCGCCTTGATGACAGTCAGCTCGAGGAATTAAAAATGCATCAATTTTTTCTTTTCGCATTAATTCTCTGAGCATTTTTATTTTTTTTATACCTGACATTTTGCAAGTAGCCTCAAAAAGTTTTGGAGATATTTTTTATTTAGCCCTATATTGATTTTTAATTTCCTAGCGCTTTGATCTTTTTTCTTTTTTATCAAATAATCTAGCAAGCTGTTCCGTCATAGCTCCAGCAAGTTGTTCAATATCAGTGATTGTAATTGCATTCTTATAATATCTGGTGACGTCATGACCTATTCCTATAGCTATCACTTCTATTAAGTCCCGGCGCTCAATCATTTCAATTACACTCTTCAAATGATTCTCCAAATAATTTGATGGGTTGACTGATAGTGTAGAGTCGTCAACTGGTGCTCCATCAGAGATGACCATAAGGATTTTTCGTGCTTCTTGTCTTCTTAACAAACGCCTATGAGCCCATTCTAAAGCTTCTCCATCGATATTTTCTTTTAGTAAGCCCTCTTTCATCATCAATCCCAAATTGAGTCTTACGCGCCTTAATGGGACATCAGCTTGTTTATAAATTACGTGCCGCAAATCATTTAACCTGCCTGGATTATTAGGTCTATTATGGCTTAGCCAATCCTCCCTTGACTTACCGCCTTTCCAGGCCCTTGTGGTAAAACCTAAAATTTCACATTTCACCTGGCATCTTTCCAATGTTGAAGCAATTATCTCAGCACAAATTGCAGCAATTGAAATAGGTCTTCCTCTCATTGAACCTGAATTATCAATTAATAGTGTGACCAGAGTATCTTTGAATTCCGTGTTACTTTCTTGTTTATAGGTTAAAGGAGTAGTTGGATTTGTAATTATGCGTGCAAGTCTAGCGGCATCTAGAAAACCTTCTTCTAGATCAAATTTCCAAGACCTATTTTGCTGTGCTTGTAAACGTCTTTGCAATTTATTAGCCAACCTAGAAACTGCCCCTTTTACCTGATCCAACTGTTGTTCAAGATAAACCCTTAGCCTGGAAAGTTCTTCTTCATCAGCAAGATTTTCTGCAAGAACCTCCTCATCATAGCTTGAGTTGAAAACTTGATAATTAGGATCTGCATCCGAAAGGAATTGGGTTTGGGGTCTTTTGCTCTGATCACTATCCTCCTGAATTTCTTCATCAGAAGTGATTTCATTCATTTCTTCGTCTGAGGAAAGGTCATCTGTGGCAGAAGAATCGGAGGTTTGATCATCATTTTCTTCGGGTAAGGCAGTATCTTTCTCATCTTTTTCATTTGAGGACTCTGAAGTTTCATCCTCATCCTCGTTGGTATTTTCGGTTTGATTTTCTGAGCTATCAGGATCATCACCTAATTGATCTCCATATCCAAGATTCTTTATTATACTCCTACTGAGTCGAGCAAAATTTTCTTGATCATGTATGAGATGATTTATTTTGACGACGTTTTCACTATTTTCCTTTGCAATAAAATTTTCCCAGGCCTCAAGGGCCGTTTTTGCATTTTCAGGCAGATCACGATCATTGGTGATCTTTCTAATGAATAACCGCATTGCTTCAGCCAAAGGAAATTCTTCCGCTTCCGTACTATTTTCCAGTAGCTTTTTGCTTTCGTGGTCAATTTTCAAATCTATATTCTTAGAAGCCCCGGGATATACAGTTGAGCCAGCTGCTTCACAACGGGCCTTTTCCATTTCATTAAATAAAGACAATGCAATATCTCCACTAGGAGCATATTTTTTACCTATGCTGTCATCATGATACCTGAGATGCATAGCAATTGAATCTGCTTCACCGCGGGCTAAGGCCATTTCATTTCCAGAAATTTTGCTTGATATTCTGGGCAATTGAACTTGGTTTTCACCTATCGTGGAATTGTCGCTGTCAAACTTGATCTTTATGTCAGCGGTTTTAGATATAGCCCTTGTTGTTTCACTTAATGCCTTTTTAATCGGCTCAACAATGTTTTCTTTTTTATTTAATACCATTTTCAACATTTGTTGAACCACTTGACATAATACTTTCCGGTAATTCTTTTTCAAAGCATCTTTGGAAAAACTCTGCCACGGTTGCTCTCTCTAATTCATCACACTTGTTTAAGAATGTTACTCTAAAAGAAAAGGCCAAATCTTGGAAAATTTCTAAGTTTTGCGCCCAATTAATTACTGTCCTAGGAGACATTAATGTAGAGATATCGCCATTGATGAAAGAATTTCTGGTAAGCTCAGCTACCCCAATCATTCTCCTAACAACTATTTCTCCTTCATCATTTGCTAGAGAAGGAACTTTACTGATAATTATTTCTTTCTCTTGGTCAGGGTCTAAGTAATTCAATGTTGAGACAATTGACCATCTATCCATTTGGCCTTGATTGATTTGTTGTGTTCCATGATATAGCCCCGTGGTATCACCCAATCCTACTGTATTAGATGTAGCAAACAACCTAAAGTTTTTATGTGGTGTCAAGATTTGATTTTGATCCAGTAAGGTAAGCTTACCATCAGTTTCTAGCACCCGTTGAATTACAAACATTACATCTGGTCGGCCAGCATCATATTCGTCAAAAACTAGAGCACAAGAGTTTTGTAGGGCCCAAGGCAATATGCCTTGTTGAAACTCTGTCACCTGTTTACCATCTTGTAGTTTGATTACGTCTTTCCCAATCAAATCTATCCGGCTAATATGGCTATCGAGGTTTACTCTGACACATGGCCAATTCAATCTTGCCGCTACTTGCTCAATATGTGTCGATTTCCCAGTTCCATGATATCCTTGTATTATTACTCTTCTATTGAATTGAAAACCTGCCAAGATAGCCAAAGTAGTATCTTGTGCGAATTTATAGCTACTGTCTATTTCAGGAACACGATCAGATCGTTCAGCAAAACCTTTCACCAGTATCTTACTTTTTATGTTGAATACTTTTTCTATATCTATTGATTGTGTTGGTTGAGGTTGACTCATTATTTCTTTCCTAAATCGTTAACATTATCGTCTTTCATAAAAGGTTTTCCTCTCTTCTAATCAAATTACCAGGGTCACTTGTGACAAATTTTTAATGTTCATGACTCAAAACTTCTACTTGCTTTCAATTTTTCCCATGCCCATACTACTTCGGCCAATCTCTCTTCATCAGCTCTACTCCCGGAATTTCTATCTGGGTGCAAATCTTTCACTAGTTCTTTATATATTTTTCTTAACTCTGACTTAGTTATAGTGTCTGAAGCACCAAGAATTCCAAGTGCTTTCCTTTCACTCGCAGGCAACCTTTTCCCTGGTAAACGGGTTTGTGAAGGATTTAGCTTGGGGTTTGAGGAGAGTATATCATTTGGGTCATCAAGTCCGAGTCTTGCCCAAGCTCTTCCGTTTGGTTGGATATCACTTTTATCGTTTCTATCAATGAATGGTGAAGTTTCTCTCTCCCACACTCGATCGGCCCTAAACTGTTCCTCCAACTCTTCAGTAGAATGGTCTTCAAAAAAATTCCATTTCTGATTATAGTCCTTAACATGTTTCAGACAAAACCAATGAAATTCATCAACATTCTTAGGAGATTTGGGCGCTCTATATTTTCCTGTATGCTCACATCCAGGAGCTTCACATACATGGGACGAGCTTTCAAAAGCTCCGCTGGAGCCGCGACTCTTCGATCGCCTTTTCTTATCTGCAGAAACAGAAATGTCAAATTCTAAAGGAGTTCTTCTATTCATCCCTTGTGCCTACTATTATTTGATTCATATTTATAGAATAATGACTGAGCAATAAAGGCCAAATTGAACATTATGAAAAGTGAAACAAAATGCAAGTTAGATTGATCATACAGAATAAGTTAGAGAAAGTTTTTAAGCCCCATACATTAAATGTAATAGATGAAAGTTACAAGCACGTAGGTCACATTGGCTATAGACCTGAGGGTGAAACCCATTTCAGGGTAGAGATGAAAAGTACAGCCTTTAAGGGCTTAAATAGACTAGAAATGCAGCGCCAGGTTTTCAAAGTGCTAAAAAATGAAATGAATAATCAGATACATGCTTTATCATTGCACTTGTCAGAGTAGTTAACTTTTAAGAGCAGGACCTAAATTAGGTATGTTTTCTTTTTCAGTTTGACTAATATTATCATCATTCACACTCATATTCAGGTGCCCTGAATTTCTAAGTTTTCTAAAAACTAAAAAAGATACAGTGCTTTCCATAGCTGATTTTAAAAATGTTTTCTTTATAGGGATTTTAACATCCTTGACATCAAAAAACTCCCAACCCGATTTAGACTCCATTTCTATTACCCTTTGCATCATTTCAGCACTCCTAATACTTATTGATTTAGAATTAAGAAATTTCTTGCTAACTTCTGGTACTGGTTCGATTTTGTAGTGGTAGGCCAATTATTTTCCCTTCATAAATTTATCCCAAGCTTCTTTGCTACCAACTCGTTTGTAACTTTTGGATTTGCTTTTCCGTCACTGGCCTTCATTACTTGACCAACGAACCAACCCAAAATTTTTGGATTAGAAGCTACTTTTTCAACCTGGTGAGGATTTTCATTTATTATCTCATCAACCAATTTTTCTATATGACCTTGATCAGTGACTTGTTTCATTGAATGCTCTTTGACCAATTCTGATGGTGATCTTTTTGTGGTCCAGACGAGTTCGAAAAGTTCCTTTGCCATCTTTGAAGAAATTTCAGATTTAATTAGGTGAGACAAAATTTCTTTTAAATGAGCTGCAGATATAGGACTATTACTAATATTGAGGCCTTCTTTATTTAAACGACCAAATAATTCATTTATTATCCAGTTTGCTGTTAATTTTTCGTGACCATTTATGAGAACTTTTTCAAAAAAATCCGCACTTCCTTTGTCCGTTGTTAAAACTTCAGCGTCATATTCAGTTATGCCAAAATCCTCTATGAACCGGGTTTTTTTTTCATCTGGTAGTTCAGGCAATTTTTCTTGAATGCTATTCACCAATTTTTGACTGATTTTCAGAGCAGGCAGATCAGGACACGGGAAGTACCTATAATCATGGGCTTCCTCTTTTGAACGCATAGACTTAGTCTTTCCTGAATCTACATCATAAAGTCTTGTTTCTTGAATAACTTGGTTGCCATCTTCCAAAAGAGCTACTTGCCGCCTTGCCTCAAAGTCGATGGCTTGCTGGATAAATCGCATTGAGTTCATATTTTTTATCTCACACCTAGTTCCGAGATATGAGAAATCTTTTGTTTGGGAATAATTTTCATATGAGCCCTTATGGCACACAGATACATTGACATCAGCTCGCAACGAGCCTTCTTGCATATTACCATCGCAGGTGCCTAAATATTGCAGAATTTGTCTTAATTTTCTCAAATAGGCAGTGGCTTCATCGGCACTCCTAATATCAGGTCGTGAAACGATTTCCATCAAGCCAACACCAGTTCTATTTAAATCTATAAATGAAAGGTTGGGATCCATGTCGTGAATAGATTTACCAGCATCTTGCTCAATATGGATTCTTTCAATGCCAACTTTTCGTACAGATCCTTCTTCCATCTGAACTATGACTTCACCTTCACCCACTAAGGGATGGTAAAGTTGGCTAATCTGATACCCTTGAGGTAGATCAGGATAGAAGTAGTTTTTTCTATCAAATTGTGAGAATAAGTTAATTTTTGCCCTAAGTCCTAAACCTGTTTTTATAGCTTGCTCTACACAAAAGTTATTAAGAACTGGAAGCATCCCAGGCATGGCAGCGTCCACCAGACTAACATTTGTATTTGGCTCGTTTCCAAAAACTGTTGAAGACTCGGAGAATAGTTTGGAATCAGATTTAATCTGAGCATGTACTTCCATACCAATTACAACTTCCCACGTTGATAGGGTGCCTTCTATGGTCTGCGGTTGAGGTTCTTTCTGTTGTTTATTTATCATCATTTAATATTCTAAATTTAATATCACACAATCAACTAATTAGCTGTTCTAATGTATTAGAGTTTTAATAGTCTAGTGGTAATATCCATGGTATCTTTAGATATATTATCGGAATAACGAATATTTTTCAAAGAAGATTTCATAAGTTTCTTTCTTTTAGGTTCTAATCTATCGATTGTCTCAAATGCGGTGCACAGGCGAGCGGCAACCTGCGGATTCACTGGATCAATCTTTTTTACCCAGGAAGCAATTATTTTGTAACCATTCCCATCTTTTGAATGAAAACATCTGGAATTATTAAGTGCAAAGGCCCCAATTAGACTTCGAAACCTATTAGGATTTTTCCAGCCAAAATCGGGATGAAGACTCAAGGTTTCTATAACTTTAAAGATTTTGTTAGCCGGAGTGTGAATCGCCTGAATTGAAAACCATTTGTCGATCAATAGCGGGTTATGCTTCCAGCTTTCGTAAAAACTAGGCAGAGCGTGACCTGAATTATCGGTTTTTACCAATAGTTTCAGTGAATGCAGAATCTCAGTCATATTCTGAGCAGTGTCAAAGCATAACTGACTTTTTCTAGCAGTCTTATCTAAGGCTGTAATAAATTCTAAATATCGAGTTTTAAGGTGTCTTTTACCAGAGTTCAGATGGTCAAAATTCGAGTCGTCAGAGATTATCGCATCATATAAATCATTAAGGTCTTCTTTCAATAATTCTGCGATATTTTGATCTAGTTTTTCTTTAGCAAGATGAATTCTCTCTGGATCAACAAATTGCTCATGCTTAAGCATGTGCACAGTCAATTCTTCATGAGATGGTAGAGTTAGTAATTTAGACAAAAAAGCAGGGTTTTTATTGTTTTTTTCAATCAAGTTATGCAGAATATTTGGGATTTCTATCGATGGTTGTTCCTGTTTAATGAGAGTTTGTAGGAGTTCAAGGTAAATTTTCTGAGTAGCTTCCCAAATGCAAAAAGCATTTGAATCACTTCCCATTATGGTTAAGTAGTCATTTGAGGTGCGTTCTTGTTTGAGAATTATAGGAGCAGAAAAATCACCCAGCATCACTGGAATAGGCCTCTCTTCAAAACCTGAAAACATGAAATTTTGCGTTTTCTTTGTTAAAACCATTAAATTATCATCAGTTAAGCTATTTCCTTCTTTACTAATAAAGGACAATTTTATTGGAATAACCATTGGTTTACCTTCAGTATCATCAGTTTGGCAGGGTATTTCTTGTGTTAGCTTTATGGTATAAGTGCCAGAGCGAAAATTTTCTTCTGATATGACTGTGGGTGTACCGGATTGCTCATACCAAAGGGAAAACTGTTTTAAGTCTCTACCAGTACTCTCTTCAAATACTTTTATCCAATGTTCGATTGTACTGGCTTGCCCGTCATGCTTATCAAAATACAGATTGACAGCTTTTTTGTATGTTTCTTCCCCTACAATTGAGTGAAGCATTCTTATTATCTCAGCTCCTTTCTCATAAACAGTTGCTGTATAAAAATTATTAATTTCAATATATTTACTAGGCCTAACTGCATGCCTCAAAGGCCCTGCATCTTCTCTAAATTGCCTATTTTTCAGGAGAATTACATCTTCTATTCTGACAACCTCTCTGTTCTGCATATCTGCAGAGAATTGTTGGTCTCTAAAAACGGTTAGTCCCTCCTTTAAACAGAGCTGGAACCAATCCCGACAGGTTATTCTATTTCCAGTCCAGTTATGGAAGTATTCGTGTGCGATAATCCTTTCAATCATTTCAAAGTCTGTGTCGGTCGCAGTTTTTTCATCTGCCAGGACGTATTTAGAGTTAAATATATTTAGGCCCTTATTTTCCATTGCCCCCATATTAAAGTCACTTATGGCTACAATCATAAAACGGTCTAGGTCATATTCTCTTTGATATTGTTGCTCATCCCAAGCCATACTACGTTTTAGGGATTTCATAGCGTGAGCACACTTTGCTTCATCACCTGGTTCAACATAGATTTGTAACAGAACTCTATTTCCTGACATTGTCACAAACTCATCTTCTACTACTTTCAAATTTCCACACACCAATGCAAAAAGATAAGAGGGCTTTGGCCAAGGATCTTCCCACTCAGCCCAACCCGTACCCGTTCCTTTTAGATTACCATTAGAAAGCAAATAATCGTGATTACCCTCAATTCTTACCTTATATTTAGTTAATACGTCTGGTCTATCGAGATAATAGGTGATTTTGCGAAATCCTTCTGGTTCGCATTGAGTGCAATAAATTCCATTAGAGAGATAAAGGCCTTCAAGTTCTGTATTGTCCTGGGGATTTATTTCTGTATGACATTCAAGCTCAAAAACATCACACTGGATTGATTTATTGGATATTTCAAGTTGATCAATGGACAATTTGAATTCGTGTTTGTCTAATTCCTTGCCATCAATTGCTAAGTACAATAATTTCAGGCCTTTCCCGTGTAAAACAAGGGGCGGTTTGGAATGGGAAGATACCCTGTTTTTCAAGTTAAGTCTAAGTCGTGATTTGACTACTGTAGCCTTGGGAATTAATTTGAAAGAGAGATGCACCTTGTCAATGGTGTAATCTGGTTCTTTGTATTTCGAAAGTAAAATTTCTTGAGGTTGCATTTGCTATCCTTTGAATACCATTCTCTTTTTATTAACTATGATAAATTTACAAGTCTTTTTTTTAGCGCTAGATTGGTCTGAGTTCCTGTGAAAGGAGTTTTTGATACTATCAACATATTTTGGAGCTAGCTTTTAAGCTATCCTAATAGCATGAAAACAAAATTGAAAGATTACTGGCATTATAATGAGGAAATTTATATCCATGAGGGGTTTGTAAGATTTATAGAGGATGATTTAGCGCCCCAAGCACAAATTTCCAAGAAAACATTTTGGGATGCTCTTAAGCGGTTGGCTATTAAATTTTCAAAGGAAAATGAACGAATTCTTTTACGGAGGAAGGAATTACAGAATCGGATAAACACTTGGTACTTCAATAATAGAAGCAGCATTAGAGATATTCAAAAGTATAAGAAATTTTTGAAGAATATAGGCTATCTTATCGATCAGGGAGCAAACTTTAGGATAGATACTACCAATATAGATGATGAAATAAGTGAGAAACCAGCACCTCAGCTCGTTGTTCCTGTTGATAATGCAAGATTTGCAATCAATGCTGCTAATGCACGATGGGGGAGTTTATATGATGCGCTTTATAGTACGGATGTTATTGGTTCAGTAGCTCAGAGCACTGATTTTGACCATGAGAGAGCTAATCAGGTAATCAGTTGGACAAAGTCTCTATTAGATGAAGTATTGCCAATAAGATCCCATAGTTGGTCAGATTTGACAGCTATCAAGATAGAGAACCATGAGCTACACCTACACGATAATTTGGGGGAAGTTTTTTTAGAATCTAAAGATTTGTATCAGGGATACAACTTAAATGAGCAGCTATTAGAGATATTATTTTGTCATAATAATTTGGGTATCATCCTTACTGTCAATAAGTCATCAAAAATTGGCAAATTAGATCAATTGGGCATATCAGATGTCGCATTAGAGTCTGCTGTGACGACGATAATGGATTTAGAAGATAGCGTAGCCACGGTGGGTGTAAATGAGAAAATTTTAGCTTACAAGAATTGGTTAACACTGATGACTGGTGAAATTACTAGCAGTTTCAAGAAAAATGGTAAAAATTTTACCAGGTCTTTAAAAATGGATCGCTTTTTTATCTCTCCAATGGGCAAATCTTTTGAAGTTAGAAATAGGTCATTAATGTTCGTCAGAAATGTTGGGCATCATATTATGACACCAATCGTAAAATTAAATGATGGTTCTGAGATCGGGGAGGGATTATTGGATGCTCTAGTAACCACGGCGTGTTCACTTGCTGACCTACGCAAAAAAGGAGGTATTAAGAACTCTTTGAGAGGTTCAATATATGTAGTAAAACCCAAAATGCATGGTCCAGACGAAGTCACTTTTACGAATGACATTTTTAAGGAAGTGGAAGACATATTAAATATTCCAAGAAATACAGTCAAAATAGGTTTGATGGACGAAGAAAGAAGAACTTCGCTTAATCTTGAAGAGTGTATTAGGAGAATAAAAAGTAGAGTGGTATTTATCAATACGGGCTTTCTAGATCGGACAGGTGATGAGATCTTTACTTCAACACTTGTAGGTCCAATGATTAAAAGAAATGAAATGAAGTCGGCAGACTGGTTGCAGGCTTATGAAAAGAATAATGTAGATGTGGGATTGAAATGCGGGCTAATTGGTAGGGCTCAAATAGGAAAAGGAATGTGGGCGGCAACAGAGCAAATGTCTAACATGTTTGTTCAGAAGATAGGTCATATTCATTCCGGGGCTAGCTGTTCTTGGGTTCCTAGTCCAGTTGCTGCCACCTTACATGCTGTCCACTATCACCGTGCTGATGTGAGGCAAATACAAAAGAAAATTGCTCAAAGCCCTGAATCAACGGAGACCCACAAGAACCAACTCTTGAAGATTCCAGTATTGGGGGGAACGAATTTATCTAAAGAAGAAATTTTAGGC
>PACC02000022.1 GCA_002699695.2 Paracoccaceae bacterium
AAAGTCATTAATATTTAGAGATGCATGGCTTGAATTAGGAGGAATCCCAGTGTTTTATACGCCGTATATAAAAACACCCGAACCAGGAATTACTAGAGCATCAGGACTGCTAACTCCATCACTCATAAGTTCAGAATTATTAGGAATTGGTATAAAGCAACCCATTTTCTTCGCTTTAACGGAAAATTCAGACTTAACGGTTTCCTTGCTGAAAACAAATGAAACTAACCTAATTGAAAGTGAATTAAGAGTTTTACTACCAGATGAAAGTCTCAACCTAAAAGGGGTACTAGAACCCCTGCTATCCAAAGAAAAGTTTAAAGGATTTATCCGTGCTGAAGGGAAAAAAGAATTTTCTGGCAACATTCGTCTGGATTATGACGTAACGCTTCTTACAAATAAAGATTTTCTTATGAAATACAACTATGGGGAAACAGATTCAATTCCAAATAATATTAGCCTTACCAGATTTATGGATTACCGCCATGAAAAACTTCAGTCCTATTATTTCCAATCTTTAAGGACCCCGACCGCAAAAGAACCACTAGTCTTACCCCATTTAAATAATCAATCAGTCAGTTCACTCGCAGATGGGAGAATCATTTCATTTAAGCAATCATCTCTTATAGGCTTGATTGAAAAAGAAAAAAAATTCTTCCGCCTGAACCACTCTATCAATCTAAGCAGTAAGAAGATTTTGGAAAAAGGGTTCCTCATAAGCACTTCAGCAGCCTTGTCAGGCTCAATTTATAATATTTGGGAAGATAACAATAGTAATTCACAGTATGTCGCCTTATATCCAGTTTTAAGCACTGACTTATCCTTCCCGATGATTAAAAAAAGTCCTAATAGAAAGGAGGTCATAGATCCCAGAATTCAATTAGTATACTCACCCTTTAATCAAGTTTCTGAAAAGTACAATGAAGATAGTGTCCAGGTTGACTTCGATAGAACCAATTTATTTTCAACAAATCGCTTTCCAGGAATAGATAAACAGGAGTCAGGTATCTGGATAAATTCAAGTATCAATTACCTAAATATGTTTAAAAAAAACCAATCCTTTGGTGCAGAAATCGGTCAAATAATCAGACTTATAGAATTTGATCAGTTTTCCCCATCATCTATCTTAAAAGGGAGGAAATCTGATTTTCTTCTCTCAGGTTTTTTTGAATATTCAGATTTAGTTAGATTAACTAACTCCCTGTTGATGAGTAACGAATTAAATCTAAGACTTTCTGAGACCAATCTAAGCCTGAGTCACGGGACATCCACATTATCGGGAAATCTCCTTTATAGCACCTCAGCAGAAAACACTAAGCAAGAAGGAAAGATCACAGAATTAACTATTTCAGGTTCTTCACAAATTAATGATAACTGGAATAGCGTATTTGATGTTCGGCATGATATAGCAAATAACCAAACGATAAGCACATCAGCTGGGTTGACTTTCGAAAATGAGTGTGTTGACTTCTCACTCAATTTGAGTAAGCGTTTTGGAAGCTCTGATAATTTGCCTGAGGACACTCGCTTTGAAATAAAATTTGATTTGGGTGGCTTTGGCCGAAAAAGAAAATCTTCTACCAGCTGCACCAAGAACTTAAGCCTTTAGTATTTTTTTAGTATGTTTAACACAATAAAAAATGTCGGATCATTAGTTATAAGATGGCTATTTTACTTTTTTCTAGGTGTGACAATTTTTCTACCCCTTTCAATTACATCAATAGAAGCCTCTCAATTTTCTACTTCCATAAAGGTAAATAATATCTCAATCTCAAAATATGAAGTGAATGAACGCAGAAAATTACTATTGGCTCTAGGAACAGAAAAAGCTTCAGCGAAAGCTTTAGCTAAAGAAAATCTTGTCAACGAAGCCTTACAAAGCTTACATGCTAGCGCAATGAATATAACAGTTGGGAAAGGACAGCTGGGAGAAGTATATAATAACTTTTTAGAAGTGAGGTCAATGACTCAAAATGAGTTAAAAAAATCCCTGCAAAAATATGGTTCTTCCATAGAAGAATTGAAAGCTTATCTAAAAGCAAACGTTTTGATGAGAAATATAGTAAGTCGCACATATCACTCGAGAATGACACAAGACGATTTTGATTTTACTTTATTTAGACCTGCCGCCTCTATCACGATACCAGCGCAAATTAGTTTGTCAGAAATAATTATACCAATGTCTATTCGAGGAAAAGATAATACTATAAAACTAGGGGAAAGGATTTCCAATGATCTAATTGCTGGAAAGGACTTTGAATCATTGGCTAAAAGGTTTTCGCGGGCAAGTACCGCAAAATTAGGGGGTTTGATAGGTTTTGTGTCTATCAATTCAATACCTCAGGGATTACGAGAAATACTAGTAAAGCTAAAGGCTGGAAGTGTCTCAAATCCAATAGTGACCAATGATACTATAATGATCTTTAAGGTTAATTCCTGGAAAACTTCTGAATCTGCTAGAAAATTACCAACAGAAGTTAGTTATGCAATCATCAAAAAAAATACCAAAGCCCCAAATACCTGTGAATCCCTGGATAGCGAGCAGTTGCAAGGCCCCAAAAGGGAAACTAGTTTGGAACAGCCTTTAAGAGACAAAATAAAGTTTTTGAGACCGTCAGAGAGGGCTACATTTACGGACAGTAATGGCTTGCAAAAAATAATACTACTGTGTGATAGGCGGATTATACTTTCGAAAAATGAAATAAAAATTTTGAAAGGTCAAATGCTTGAAAAACGCCTTTCAAAATTAGCAGAAGGTTTGACTTTAGAACTGAAGAGGACAGCAAAAATTAGATATATGAAATGAATAGGCCCACAAATTTTATTCAGCTAATACAAGGCGATAAAAAGTGACCGCGTATAACATAAGTCAAAAATTGAAGAACTATCAAATAATGGCAAAAAAATCTTTAGGCCAGAACTTTATTTTTGATGAAAATATTCTAAGGAAAATAGTTGGGTTCGCAGGGGATATCTCAGTAGGTCAAGTTTTGGAAATAGGGCCTGGCCCAGGTGGATTGACTCAAGCAATACTAGAAGCTGGAGCAGCAGAAGTTGTTGCTGTCGAAAAAGATCCCCGTTTTTCACCAATCTTAAATGAATTAAAGGAATTGTTCCCAAACAGGCTATCAGTTTTAATAAAAGATGCCCTTGAACTAAATTTAAGAGAAATAACTGCGTCTCCCCTTAAAATTATTGCCAATCTACCGTACCAAATATCTACTGCAGTTTTAATAAAATGGCTGAATGAAGAAATATGCCATTCAAACTGTAAAAGTCTAACATTGATGTTTCAGAAAGAAGTCGCAGAGAGAATAGTTGCTGGTCCTGGATCCAAGAAAAGATCAAGACTAAGCCTCATGACTGAGCTGCATACTGATGCCAAAATTGTATTGAACATCCCTCCAGGCTGTTTCACCCCTAAGCCAAAAGTGGATAGTAGTGTGGTTCACTTTGACGTCTTGGAATCACCCAAATATCATCTAGACCCTTCCAAACTAAATAATATTCTCCGCTATGCTTTCAATCAGAGAAGGAAAATGCTAAAATCTAGCCTAAAGCCTATATACCCAAACGTTACGCAGGCTTTGAATGCCGTTGGGATCATTGAGACTCAACGGCCAGAATCTCTTGAACTCAAGAAGTTCTGTGACCTTTCACTACTGGATATATGATGTTTCTACTCTTCTTGAAAATTTTGCACTAGTCAAAATCTTTTTTTGCAGCCAACTCAGAACCTTTATCCCTCTCAAGAACTTTTTTATTAATTGAATTTGGTGCTGACTTAGCAGTATCTTTAGTTA
Source organism: Paracoccaceae bacterium (assembly GCA_002699695.2). Lineage (GTDB taxonomy): Bacteria > Pseudomonadota > Alphaproteobacteria > Rhodobacterales > Rhodobacteraceae > CACIIZ01. The sequence goes on from PACC02000022.1 coordinate 3,804, forward strand.
GTATCTCTTCGTTTGTAGAACAATCACTTATACTCAAATTGCTTCCAGATTTAGGATTACCGTTGGTATGCTCCACATTTTCAAAAGATCCACCTGAGTTTTTTTGTCCTACTTCCCCGCCTTGATGATTAGAGGTCTTAGTATTAATCAATGGCGTTGAAGTACCAATATCTCCATGTTTTTCGGCCAACTCTTTTTGAGCAACTGCTAAAATTCTGGAATAATGCTCTGCATGCTGTTGGAAATTTTCAGCAGAAACTCGATCGCCTGAAAGCTGAGAATCATGAGCTAAGGAGATATATTTGTCAATTATTTGCTGCGGAGTTCCCCTCACCCTACCCTCAGGTCCAGAACTCTCAAAGACACGATTTATTATATTACCGCCAGCATTCCCCCTGCGGTTACCATTTTTATTCCTATTTCTGGATTTACTTGAAGATCTCATTTTTTACTGAATTTTTTTTCAAATCTAAAGCTAGACTTATGACCAAAACTCTCTCAATAGAACCACGCAATTTAATAGGTCAATCTCATAAACTGCAACTCTATCTCGGGAAACTACGCAGTAGTGCCATTTTTCAACACTTTAATCAAGCTTTTAAAGCACTTTCCTTCTTTCGAAAAGAGAATTCAATACTTATGCGTCCTTTTTAACACATACTACTCTTTCCTTTCCTTCCAAATCAAAGAAAAAGTCAATCTGTTTAAAGCCATGTGTCTCAAATAAATTTTTTATCGATCTCATTTGATTAAAACCTATTTCAAAAATACCAATTCCTCCTGGATTAAGATAATCATTCAGCTTTGATGCTATTTTTCGGAAACAATCCAAACCTAACTCCCCTGCTGCCAGAGCTAATCTTGGCTCAAATCTTTGTACCGTCAAGGGTAATGAGATTAGATCATTTGCACACACATAAGGGGGGTTAGATACAATAACATCAAAGGTATTTTTGATATTAGTAAACCAATCTGAGTGAATAAAACTGACCCTGGCACCAAGCTCTTTGGCATTAAATTTGGCTACCCTTAATGCTTCAAGGCTTATATCAGAGGCAAAGACTTCTGAATAAGCTTTCTCTAATGCTATAGAAATTGCAATGCAACCTGTACCAGTTCCCAAATCAAGAACACTTAATTTTGATGATGATAGCCTAACAACTTTTTCTACTATTAGTTCTGTCTCTGGTCTAGGATCGAGGACACTCTGGTTGACATAGAATCTTGTCTTCCAAAAATCTTTGTAACCAATTATATGTGATACTGGTTCTTGTGATAGCCGTCTGCGTACAGCAAAGTCAAATATTCTATTGGTATGCTTGTCCAGCAGCGTAGAATCAGTGTCCTTATATGCATCACTTCCGGCACAGTGATTAAATAACTTTCTACAATCTGATATAGGGTTTCTAAATCCAGCTATCTTTAATTTTTTTACGGAGGTTTCAAAAAGATTTTTATAGTTATTCATTACTGTCTAAATTTGCTATTTGTTGTGCTTGGTCATCTGCTATCAGTCTATCAATCATTTCATTTAATTCTCCGCCCAAAAATTGATCCAACTTGTAGATGGTAAGATTAATCCTATGATCGGTCACTCGACCTTGAGGAAAATTATAGGTCCTAATTCGCTCAGATCTATCTCCTGTTCCAACCTGCCTCCGCCGAGAATCTGCACGTTCATCCTCGATTGAACCTCGGTTTAAATCGTAGAGACGTGTCCGTAGGACTTGCATGGCTTTAGCTCTATTCTGGTGTTGCGATTTTTCCGAGGAAATAACTACTAACCCTGTAGGTAAATGGGTTATACGGACAGCTGAGTCCGTTGTATTGACATGCTGCCCTCCTGCTCCAGAAGCTCTCATAGTATCTATCCGAATATCAGTAACAGGTATTTCGATATCTACTGCCTCTGCCTCTGGTAGTACTGCTACTGTC
>PACC02000035.1 GCA_002699695.2 Paracoccaceae bacterium
CAAGTTATCGCATCATTATTGTCATTAATTAATTTAACAATAAAGAAATCTCTGCAAGGAAACATATCTACAATTTTTAATTTTATATCTGTATATCTTTCTCCCTCATAACCACCAAAACGATTGCCATTCCAAATTGTTTTAGATTTTTCTCCAAAATAATTATTAGAATACACAACTTTATTTTCGTTATTTTTTCTTTCAAAATCTTTTTCTTGATAAGCTAACCATCCATATACAGAACAAACAAGACCTTCTGTTTTATGTTCCACATAATCTAAATCCATTGCAATTTTAAGGTTACTTGCCCAGTCATTAGTAGGTTGTAATTCTTTTCTAGCTTTTTTAATAATTGCAATAACTTTATCTTTTCTTTCATCTAATTGTTTTTGTGAAGGTTTTTCAATTAATATATCATCAGTTTTGCTAACTTGACCAAATCTAATTGTATTTACTAATCCTGCTGTTGAGTCAATATAACGACTTACTTTAGATGTAGGAATAAATTTACCTTCAACCTCAACAACATAATCAACAATACATAAAAAATCTATTAATTTTGTACTATATGAAAAATTTTCATAAGAAGTAAATTCTTCTTTAACAGTATTAAACCAACCTAAATATTCAAAATATCTTTTTGGATCAATTCCAAAATAATCTCTCAAACAATTTTTACCTACAACTTTTCTTACACCATCTTTTTCAATGTAATAAAATTCTTTTCTATTTCTTTTTTTATTACAATGTTCACAAATTAAATCTTTGTTACGCAAAGAAACATCAAAATCTTCTTTAGTATAATTATCAATTAAATTACCTTTTTCAGTAGGTGTAAATTTACCAATAATTTTAAATGGAATATCATCAACAGAAACTTTTTCTGGTGCAGTAAATGTATATTTCTGAAAATAAACATCATCATATACAGGATTTGAATTAATTTCTTCTACAACAACTCTTTGAGTAAATGGATCGCCTATTTTTTCATAAGTAGGCAATCCAATTTTATATCTAATACATTTATTAGTAATTTTCTTAAATTTTTCTTCTAGTAATTTAGTATTACCACAAGGAATAACAACATCAAAAGTTAGATGGCTCATTATTGAGCCTCCTTAAAATTATGTATTTCGTTTTCATCAACAATAGTAAAAGGTAAAGTATAATCATAACCATCATTAAAACCTTCATAAGTTTTTAATAATTTCTTAGTTGGAATTGAACTTCCAAAATTATGAATTTTACCTGTATGTCTATTGATGCCTGTATATTTAATTGCTGTACGACTAGCATTAATAGTAAATTTATAAATTGCTAAATTTTTATTAAACTTAACTAACAATTCTAAATTACCACTACCAAAAACTTCCAAACCATCAATGGTTTCAATACCATAATTGTTTGCAGTAATTTCGTGGTTTTTATAATTCATTTTTTTCTCCTTATGAGTGGTCATAATGAGAGCAGGAGTGGTCGGAATATGGTCGCATACTATTGCATTATTCTTCTCACTCTTGCTAAAAATTTCCCAATTTTTCTTGTTTTTTCTCATTATAGATATATAAATACCTTATGACACCAAGTATATCAAGAAAAAAGTATACCTATTTTACCCCAGAAAACAGCCAAAAATTAAAATAGTTTTATTGAGTGGTCAGCGAATGGTCAGAATTTATTAAGTTTTCTACTTTAACATTAAATATTTTTGATAATTTAATAGCAGTTAAAACATTTAAATTAACTTTACCAGTTTCCCATCTCTGTATATTTTGTTGAGTAGTATCTAAAATAAAAGCTAAATCTTTTTGAGTAAGACCATTTATTTTTCTATAATATTTTAAATTAATCATTCTGGCAGTCCATTTATCATGTCTTTGACTTCTTTTTTGTCAGTATGAACATACCCTAGAGCAACCTTAGAACTCTTCCAACCAACAGCAGTCATTAAAGATTGTAACGATGCTTTTTTCCCTAACCAACTTGCGTGAGTATGCCTACACGCATGACGATTTTTATATTTAACTCCTGCTTGTTGGCACATTGCCCACCATCTCGTAGGAATACCAGAAGGATTATTTTGTCTATCGTGTAAATGATTCCATTCAAATAATTTTTCTTCTCGGTAATTAATTTTTTCTAAATATTCTCTTATTTTTTTGTGCATTGGTTTAGTAATCCATTCTTGCGTCTTAAACATAAAAATATTTAATTCATCATTTTCAAGATCTATCATAGGTCTATCATCATTTTCTGGATTTGTTTCGTTCCAATTCATATTAAGAGCTTCTGATATTCTGCAACCAGAATAAATTAAAAAAATAAATAAAAATTTAATATGCTCGTCAGTACATTTTTCTTCTATTGCCTTTACATCTTCAATAGAAAATATTTCTTTATGTCTTGCTCTAGCATTTAATACTTCAAAATGCTCAATAGTTGGATCATTACACCATCCTTGTTTTGCTCCATAATGCAGCACTTTTGATATTGGTAAAATAAAACAAGCATTAGCTGTATTGTTCTTAGAAGAAGCTAATTGTCTTTCAGCATAAGGTAAATCTCTTAATTTTTTACCCTTCCATTGTTTTAAAACTGGATGCTGTTCATAAGCTAAACGAAATATTAAATCATCGTTAAATTCATTTAACTCATATTTACCTGCAAGTTTTCTTACTCTTTCAAATATAGACATTCTTTCTTTTGATGGATGATGCTTTGGATTTTCTAACATTCTTTCAAAACATTCTTCCCATGTCATATCTGCAACAGCAAGAAAAGACTCCTTAATCTGATCATGTCGCATATCACAAATTCTTCTGGCTTCAGCTTTATTTGTCGTACCAGTTGATTCTTTTGTTATTGTTTTAACTTTTCTGCCAACTCTAATTGTTCCTCTTATTTGCCAGAATTGACTTTCTTTTCTTTTAAAGATGGTAAGCATAACTGTTTTATCTCCTCAATATCATTGTAGGTAAAAAATTGTTTTCTACCTATGAAACGAGATAAACAATCAAAATTGGGATGTTTGAGATATAATTCATCTAATCTCGTTTGTAAAGTTCTAGTTGATATTCCAAATGATTTAGCCAAATCTTTCTTGTAATAGACTGGCTCTAGTGGTTTTCTTTCTGCTGTCATTAGTATTCTCCTTGCACAATATCTTTATTTTCTTCTTCATTTTTAGCCTCCTCAATGGCTTTTAATCGTAATCTGTCTAATTCCTCTCTATCTTTTGTTAAATGTGGGTAGGGTGTCGTTTTTGCAGGATGAAATAATACCTCGTTTTGTGGAGCATATTTTTTAGCCAAAGACTCCTCTAATGATAAATATTTTTCTTCATCTTTTCTTTGATGTCCAAGCATTAACTTTTTACAAAGCTCGGAACTACTAAGCAGCACATCGGAATAATCACTAAAGACTATTGACCATTGCACTATTTTTCTTCCATCCTTTAATAATGATGTTCTTTTTGTAAAATGATGGACTGTATTCTCATAGGCTTTACTTAAATACTCTTCCATTTTTGGTTTACCCAATACTCTAATAGTATTATCTTCAAATACTAATTCCCATAATGGTTTCTCTGGCAGTTTTGTTTTAGGATTTTCGCCACCTTCATCGTTTTGTATAATTCTAATTATTTCTTTACTCATTAATCAACTCCTTTTGCCTTGTGTATTTCCATAACCTTTCTATTGGCATTAAATCTTTTTGCTGAACGCAATATCCAGTTTCTTTAAATGTCTCTGATTTTTCTTTAAATTCTTTTTTCGATATAAAACCTGCAATCTTAAAAATATTTTCACTACCAGTTGCAGTTACTAATATTCCTACATCAGCTTTAAATGATTCTTTACTTTTAAATAATAAAACACCAGTCTCATAAAATGTTGTTTTTACATCAATAGATAAATCGTTAATCCACAAATCATAACCATCATCAATGCCAAGTATAGATGGATTAAAATTTAGATTAAATAGTTTGGCAACTGCATATTCTCCTGCATAACCTAGTTTATCTACATCATCATCTGATCTATTATTATCTTTTCTTTGATTAACAACACCAGAAGCTCTTGATAATTGCCATCGTAAACTTGCGATTTGATTTACTTCACTAAGTTCTTTTTTTGATAGTTTAATATTCATGTAACGAAACCTCCAAGTTTCATTTCTGCTCTGGCTGTGGCATTACTATCTGCCATTAATTCTAACTTTGTTGTAACTCGATCTAACTCTGCAAACATTTTATCCATAAGTTCTTCAGCATCATCTAACAATATATTCAAATCAGTTACTTCATCATCTGTTCTTGCTTTAGCTTTTGCATCTTCCACACTATTTTTTTCATTACTAAAAAAACGATAATGTAAATATTTAGATTTTTCTTTTTCATCTTTTTGTCTTACTAAAGAGTTAAACTCTCTCCTAGCTTCTCTATAATTTATAATTGCTTTCATTTTTGCATCAGCAATCGCATGAGGATCATATTTTTTTATTCCTTTATCCATCTAGTTCATCCTTTAATTTATCAGCAATATTCTCAAGATTAATTATTCTGGCTTTTAAATTATAATTTTTATCGGAATGGCATTTGGTGTGGCAGGAACGACAAAGACAAATTAAATTTTCAATATAATCTTTGCATTTACTACCACCAGATTGCTTTGCAGAAAGATGATGTATGTCTGTGCCTTCCCAACTATGACAAACTGCACATTGATAAGTTTGAGCAATAGTTAATTCTGGCAACCAGAAATCATCAAAAATTTTTAAATGTTTATTTGCCATTAAATAAATTATCTCAAATTCTCCACAGTATAAAAGCAATAAGAATTAAAAATAATAATTGTAAAATTTCTAATATTAATATTGTCATTCGTTACTATCGTTAAAAGTTTGCAACAAAGCATCTGTTTCTGGCGATGGTTTTCTTAAATAATAACAAACCATTTGCCTATCTTTGTTCATAGCTTCTGCAATTCTTTGAGTACAAACTCTTCTTATTTTAACTGCATTATGCACAAACTCTTTTCTTGCTTGAATTAGTATTGCATCTTTTCTGCTACTTAAAAAAATATCTTCAGTAATGTCATAATGATTGCAAATATCTAATCGTAAATCTTTTAAATTTTTATTTTTTACAACCAATTGAACAGGTTTGGTTTGTTTAAAAATAGGATTTTCACAAATCTTTTTTAAAATCCTAACCTGTTCTTTTGTAAATTGTTCAAACATTAAAAAGGAATATCCTCTGCATCATTACCTTCAGCTTGTGCATTAGGTTTTGGTTTAAAAGTATTTTCTGCACAATACCATTTTCCTTGTTTAGAAACTAAAACATCAATGTTAATCCATTCTTCATCTTTGTTTTCTAATTTCTTTTTGTACCAATTAGTAAATTGATCTTTCTTTATTGATAGTTGACATTTAACAAAATCAACTTTGCCTTCTTTAGGATATAATCCTTCAACTAATTTTTTTTCTTCAGTCATAGTAAATCCTCACTTTTTTTCTTTTTCTTAGGTTGATCTAATGCGTCTAAATCATCTTGCTCTCCTGTACTTAATTGAAACAAAGAACGCATAAATTGTTTTAGTGCATAAGACTGGGCAGTACCCATTGCTGTTCCATTACCAAATGGTACGACAATATGTTTAGTTGTTGGAAAATCCCAAGTATCGCCTTCTTTGTGAACTAAGATATATTGATAAACAACTGTTAAATTTTTTCCAGATGGACTAATCTCACTTGATTGTTCATGTGGTACAATAATTAATCCTGCTTCAGCACAAGCAGGGTGTACTTGTTTTAAAAAACCATCAATGCTTGTGTATTTATATTTTTGAAATTTATTCTCAGCATCATGTTCTAATGGCTTTTGTAATTTAAGCATTATTTCATTGATTGCTGTGGCTATACTTTTAGGCATAGGATTAATGCTTTGTTCTATAACTTCATCTTCATATTCATCGCCCATTATTTTTTTCCTTTTAATATTTTGTTAAGGTCTTTATCTAAATCAAATGCTTTTCTAAGAAGTTTAAATTGCTTTAGACCAACAGCAAGATCATCTTTAAAAAATTTCTTTATTTCAGTTTCATCATCATCTTTTGGAAATCGTACTATGACTGCTCTATCTATTTCTATGCCATCATTTTCTTTTATTAATTCTGCATAGCAAGATAGTTGAATAAGCATATCGGAATAGACAGCTTTTGAAGTTTTAAAATCTACTAAAATTATTTCATCTTTATTTTTTTCAACATTAAATTTTCTTACTAATAAATCTGGACAGCCACCAACATTTAATTTCTTGCTTGTATATTTTTTCTCAGTCCAAATAACTTCACAGTCTAAACTTTCCCACCATTCGATAAATTGTTGAAAGCAATGAATAGCAATAGGATCTTCTGGTAGCTCGTAATCTTTTTCTAATATATGTAATTCAGCTAAATCATGTAATGCTGTTCCAGTATCTCCTGCTTTTTTTAACTCATCAAAATAATTTAATCCTTTTAAACCTAATTGGTTAGACCAAATAATTAAACCAATGGCATTCTTAAATCTTCCTATAATAGTTGTTACACTTGGTAATTTTTTATTGTTAATTATGTAATCGCCTGTTGGCATTTTTAACCTTTATTTTATGTTCTTCTGCTTCCCAATAAACCTTTATGTAAGTGGCTGTGCTTTCATTCTTTGGGAGGAAGTATGAAAATATTTTTTTTAACACAGCCACTATTCGCATCATTAATTAAAAATTTTTGCTAATGATGGAAACTTAAAATTTGTAATGTGTTTAGTTGAAGCAACACCTATGCCAAACCAGACATACTTACTGTTGCTGCCAAGTGGGTTTTCTAATTTTTTTCTTTCTGCACAATCCTTTTGGACAGCTTCCTCTCTATCCATATTAATCCAGTCTCGTTTTGTGCAAATAATATTTTTTTTAGATATGAAATTTATAACAGAAGATTTATTATCATCCTCTGGAGTAATGTTATTTTCTGCAAGATGTAACATACAACTCCTTCTCTGGTGTAATGGTGGCACTTGCTCAACCAAATGCCACCTAGCCAGTTATATTCATCACATAAGGAGCAACTTATGTAACTTACTTGATATTTATTGAAAGTTTCGGAAAATGTCAAATATTATTGACAAAGTAAAGTTATATTGAAATTTGTTCTATTTTGTAATCAGTTTCAAATAAAGAAATATTAGATATTTGTGGATAAATTGAGTCATAATGACAATTATTACGAAGTTCCCATTCATTAATCATCATATTTTCATAAGAAACTGTTTTGCCTAATTCCATAAATTTTATATCATCTTTATTAACAAAAGTATTTTTCCATTGTTGAAAAACGCAAGTACCATCTTTATTAAAATCTAATACATGACCAAAATAAAAAAGTTGATCTTTTGCACATTGCAAAACTACATCAACATATAATAAATCGTCTTTTTTTGTTTTATCTCTTGCCCAATTCTTATGTTCCATGTCTATAATTGCAAAAGATGGTTTTTTCTTAAAACCTTTATCATCCCAGTACAAAGCCTTATAAGATGAGGGCATATATAATTCTTTTAAAGAATAAATAAGTTCTATTGGCTGTTCATATTGTCTAGGTACAAAATGACCTTTTTTTCTATCAAAATATTGTATGATTTCTATTTTAGGAACATCATCACTAATAAGTTTATTTATTTTGATTTCTAAAATTCTTGAAAATTCTTGTAACTGAGAAAATTTTATATCACTATCGCCTTTTAAAATTGAATAAATTGTTTGATGAGACATTTTACCAAATCCATTTGGTACATCAGCAGTTTGTAAAGCTAATGATCTAGCATTTTGACCATTTTGTTCGATAATCATTTTTAAATTATCTAAATGTTTTTTCTGACCTAAAAGTTTCATTTTCATATTTTTTACCTTTTATTCAAATTATTGTAAACTATTTTCAATTATTACCACTTTTGACAAATGTCAAATAAAATTGACAAATTATATTAAAATAATTATTTGTCTAAATATGCAAATAAAATGTAATTTATGCAAAAAAACAGTAAATTTGTCAGAAAATCTTACAATACCACAGCTAAAAACACAGCAATACATACAAAATTATTTTAAAAAAAATAATAAATCTCCATCATACAGAGATATACAAAAAGGACTTGGCTATGAAACAACAAGTGCAGGATATGTCATTGTCGATGCTTTAGTTCAAAAGCAATACCTTGCTAAAGGTAATTATAAAAAACGATCACTCATTATTTTAAAGGAAGTGCCTTGTGAAATCAGCTAGTGATAACATTCCTGCATTATATTTTTATGTAGAGTCTTGGATTACAGGTACACAAGATTTAACTCCACAGCAAAGAGGAATATACATTCAATTATTATCTCATGCACAAGTTAGGAATGGAAGAGGATTACCTAACGATATCGTAAAGTTATCAAGGCTATGTTTATTATGCAATCCAGATGATTTAGATAACTGGGAAGAGCAGAAAAAAGACCTTTATTTTATATTAAAATCAAAGTTTATTTTAAAGAAAAACGAAGAAGGTGTTGATGCTTACTTTAATGAAAGACAGCAAAAAGAGTACGAAATTGCTAGAAAAAAGAAAGATCAAGTCCTTCAAGCTAATAAAAAATATAACAATAAGAGAGCTAAGAATAACGACATCGTAACGACATCGTCTGATAGTGATAGTGATAATGATATATTTAATAATATATGGAATAAATTAACTTACAAAAGAGGATCTAAAAAGGTAGCTGAAGCAAACTTTTGGAAGATACCAGAAGATATAAAATCTGAAACAATTATAAAAAAATACAATGAATTATGTTCAACAGTAGATGATCCTAAGTTTGTTCCACATTTTGCTACATGGATAAATCAAGCAAGATGGGAAGAAGAATTGCCAGTTAAAAATGAAGATGAATATTCTGGCATGAGGTTAATAAAAGATGATGATTATAAAAAATGGGTATCATGGGTAAAAAGAGGAAGAAGGCATCTTTCTATATCAGATGACATGGTGCTTAAAATGAAAAATGAAGGTCTAATTACAGAAGAAGAATACAAAGCATGGTAAAATGTTCACAATGTCAGCAAGATGCTCACATTTTGCAGTATAAAAAATATTATTGTGCTGATTGTTTTTTGCAAATATTAAAAAATGAACAAAAAAAAGAAAAAAAATAAACATACTATTGATCTTGGTGGACAAGAATTAATTAGAGATGATAAATCAAATACTTTTGTTAGAAAAATTGATGGCTCTCGGTGGAGATTAACTGATTATGGTAATGATAGACACTTAGAAAAAGAGCATAAATCAATATTAGATAACTATTATGCCAGAAACTTACTGGATATACATAACAGAGAACATAACAGCAAAAGATATTGGGCAGGGCAGAGATATGAACAGAAGTTTGAAGCAGCAGGAATAAGACAGAAGCTCACATCTAGCTTAAAAGAAAACTTAGGTCATGGAACTAAAGAAGAATATATGGTGGAGAGTCTAACAGCTTTATCTGACTTTAGGTTTATTGATAAAGAAATAGGTAATCACAGTAAGATCTTATGGTATGTAATTATACAGGGTAATCCTGCTAAGAAAAGAATGGATGAGTTAAGATCTGCACTTGATAAATTAATAGAATTATTTGATATGTAAGTTCTATGTTTGTGTCTATTAACAAACGATTAGTAAATCTATAGAAATTAATATAATCACTTAAATTACGACAACTTATATAGCCATTTATTAGAATGGCTTTTTTTTATGCAAGAACAAGAACTATGGAAATCTTGTTTGTTGCTCGGATTAACTGATGCTCTCGGCAAATTTCAATGGCAAAGTAGATTGAATAGACAATATGAGATTGAAGCAAAAGAATGGATTGGGAGCAAAGACTTTTTCTTAGTATGTTCTTATGCAGATCTACAACCAGATTATATTATCAAGATATTTAAAGATATAAAACAACACACGCATTATTTAACAGCAACAGACATACGATATTTATTATATGAAACAATTAATAGACGATCTTAACTGCTCAATGTTTATGGTCATTAATCCAGACACAAAGAAGCCAGAGATCATTATTCGCTTTAACAACTTCGAGTCCGAGCAGGAAGCTATGGACTTTGCTGAAGCATTTAAGAAGGGTAACGAGAAAGATCCATTTGAATTAACAAATGATACAACAGTTACAATACACTAATGAATGAAGTAA
>PACC02000088.1 GCA_002699695.2 Paracoccaceae bacterium
AGATCTATGTCATCGTGCACTATAATAACGTCTTCTATCTTTATTTTATAGAAATTAAAAACTTCTTGAACAGCAATTCCTGAAAGATTCATGTATGTTAGCGGTTTGAGAAAAACTACTTTTTTGCTTTCTACAGTTTGGAAGTTAATCAGGGATTGGAATTTGTTTTGCCAACTTTGTGAATTGATCTCATTCGTAATTAAATCCAAGGCCATGAAACCAGAATTATGCCTAGTTTTTTTATATTTGACTCCCGGATTTCCAAGACCTGCAATAAGTTTCATCCAAATTTAATTAACAAGTGAATTTTGAATTAAAGCTACTCCGATTCAGTTTCTTCACTAGTTTCCTCTGTTACCTCTTCCTCTGTACCTTCTTCCAGTTCATCTTCAGCAGAACGAAGTCCAGATGGAGCTTGAATGTTAGCAATAACAAAATCCCTACCAGTGATAGTAGGGGTGGCCCCTGTTGGAAGTTCTATATTAGAAATATTGATAGTGTCTCCCATTTCAAATTCAATCAGGTCAACAACTAATTCACTAGGAATTTCTTTGGCGTTTACAATCAACTCCACTTCAGGTCTTACAACTGTTAGAACTCCACCCTTCTTGAGCCCTGGACAAATATTTTGATTTTCAAAACGTATAGGAATAAACAAATTTATAGAGGCATTTTCTGACAATCTCATAAAGTCAATATGGGTTGGAAGATCTTTAACTATATCTTTTTGAACGTCTCGGCAGATCACTTTTTCTTTTTGATCATTAAGCCCCAGATCTATCAGTGTAGACATAAACCGACCTTTTTTAAGGAGTCTAAGTAACTCATTGAATTTTACCTTAATAGCTTGAGGGGTTTTTTCCCCACCATATATTATTCCAGGTACAAAATTATTCTTCCTAAGTGCTCTTGCGGCACCTTTACCCGTTTCATTTCGAGCTTCCACATTTAAGGTGATATTATCGGCCATTTCGTGCTCCTGAGATGCAAAAGATTTAAAAAATCATAATTCTCGATGCGTATAGTACAAAACATTAAGAATTGAAAGGTCTTTCTGATGCTTCATCTCATACCAATTCTATTCACCTATCCATGGAGGTTTAATATCGTACTTGATTGAAAGCTCATATAAATTTTTCTCTGTTTGAGGATCAAGAGGAATTCCTTTAATCATTCTTTCTTCAAAAACTCGCCATTCTCTTTCGCCAGGAACCATCACTTTTCTTTCGGACATTGATTCTGAGGTTCTAATCAAACGGATATATCTATCGATTGCGGAAAGAAAAATTTCTCTTGTTACAAAACTTGTAGGCTTCAGACAAATCACAAATGCACCTAGTTTTCTGGGTGTACTGAAATTTGGCCCCAGCATTGAAGGAATATCTGGGCTAAGGCTCATACCTGTTAGAACTGAAGAAAATATTTCTGCTATACCAGCTAGACCCGCACCTTTATATCCAAAATCTGATCCTCCTAAAGGGGTCAAGGTGTGAGCAATATTTGGGTCAGAAGTAATTTCCCCTTGACTATCTAAGGCAACCCCTTTCGGGAGAGATTTTTTCAATGAACGGTGTAGTTCAATCTTATTAAATGGAACGGAACTAGTAGCCATGTCTAGTAGCCAAGGATTTTTTTGATCTGTTGGGACAGCGGCAGCTATTGGATTGGTTCCATGAAATCTTTCAGAACCATCAAATAAGCTAACAAAGCTATCTGAGTTGCCAAAGACAATTGTAATTTGATCTTGATCTGCTCCATTTTTTGCATAGGCACCGGCTGGTCCAAAGTGCGAACTGTTTGTAATTGCTATGGCCCCTATGCCATACTTTGTGGCCAGTTTAACAGCTTCATTAACAGCTTTATAGGTTCCAACTGCACCATGACCATCATCGGCATCTAGTACACCTGTGGATTCACCTTTTTTGGAATAAAATTTGGTTTTGGGGTTCTTATTAATTCTACCTCCTTCAAAAGCTTTTACATAGTGATGAAGTAATCGAACACCGTGACTATCTATACCGTATTGTGATCCATGCATCATAGCATTAACGGTATATTTTACTGTTTCTTGATTAGTGCCAATACTTTTCAAAATTTTCTTACAAAAAACAATTAAATTTTTGTGATTGACCTTTCGTTGCAAAAGAGAAGACTCCCATGAACTGTTGTTACCGTTTAAAATATTAGGCCGAGGGGTTCTTGTGGCTTAATATTATATAATGTTAACATATTTTTATGTGCTAATCCAATAGACTGGGGACTAATATGACTGACTTAACAAGGTTAACAACCATTAGCGATTTGCGAAATTTGGCTAGAAGAAGGGTGCCAAAAATGTTTTATGACTACGTAGAGTCGGGGTCTTGGAGTGAGTCAACTTTGCGTGCCAATACAAGCGATTTTGAATCAATAAAGTTCAGACAGAGGGTTGCGGTGGACATCTCTAATAGAAACACCTCTGTTGATATTTTTGGTGTGAGTTCCAAAATGCCCTGTGCAATTGCGCCTGTAGGTCTTTTAGGTATGCAGCATGCCGATGGAGAAATAATTGCTTCTATGGTTGCAGAAGATTTTGGAATACCATTTACGCTTTCTACAATGTCAATTTGTTCAATTGAAGATGTTGCACGGCACGCAAGGGTACCATTCTGGTTTCAATTATATGTTATGAAGGATCATTCATTTTCTAGAAAATTAATTGAGAGAGCAAAAGCAGCAGGTTGCTCAGCACTTATGTTGACAATTGATTTGCAAATATTAGGACAAAGACATAAAGACATAAAGAATGGGCTAAGTACTCCTCCTAAGCTAACAGTCAAGAATATTTTAAATTTAATGGAGCATCCAAAATGGTGCTTAAATATGTTTAAAACGCCTCGGAAAACCTTTCGGAACATTGTAGGCCATGTGGATGGGATTTCTGATATATCAAAATTGTCTGCTTGGGTTTCGGAGCAATTTGACCCCAAATTAAGTTGGGAGGATGTAGCTAGGATAAGAGATTGGTGGGGTGGAAAATTTATTATAAAGGGAATAATGGAACCAGAAGATGCCTCTGAAGCTATAAAAATTGGTGCTGACGCTATAGTAGTTTCAAATCATGGTGGACGGCAGCTTGATGAGACCTCCAGTTCTATTTCTATGCTTCCAGCTATTGTAAGTGAGGTGGGAGGTAAAGTATCAGTTTGGATGGATGGTGGTATTAGATCGGGTCAGGATATTCTAAAGGCTATAGCACTTGGTGCTGAAAATACTTTAGTAGGAAGGTCTTTTTGCTATGGCATAGGTGCGCATGGTGCCGAAGGTGGTAAAAAAGCGTTGAATATTCTGCATCAGGAATTAGATATGACTATGGCGCTGTGTGGTCATAGAGATATTAGGAAGGTAGATCGCTCTATCTTAAAGTTTTAGATTTTTCTTTTAATGAGGGCAGACGCATCAATTGATTGGGGTTACTCTTTACAATACTGGGATTGCAAAAATTAATGCGTGGTAGGAGGGTCATATCGATACGACTGAGATAGAATTTTCCAGAATTAGGATTAACTTCTAAAGCTTTTTAGAGAATGGTAATACTTCTCAAATTTTACTATTACCAACAGTGAGTTCCCCACATTATGATTAGCGTCTGGATGTTTAGGTTGTATTATTAAGACTGCTTTGCAAAGGCAATTTGCCTATTGTATCTGGCCAGTTTCATGAGGTTCCTCGCTCTTCTTTAAAGCTTGCCCTAATGTCAGTTCCATAGTGTAGCTCTTATAAGAACAAATTAAGACAAAACAAGGCAGGTTGTTTGATGCAAAACTACAACCCGCACAATTAAACTACATCCATATAAGAACCAATATTTGCAATATCTCTGACTCACATTATTAACGTCTGGTTAGGTAAGCGTCAGTAGGGTGCATATGGAGGATATTCATTCATTTGCTATGTATTCGGCTAACGAAAAGGCTGAAGTAAGACCAGGGGATTCTATTCCAAACAAATTTATTAAACCTGGAATATTGTGAACTTCTGTATTTTGGATTACAAAATCTTTTTTAAAATCTTTTTTTGAGCCTAATTTTGGTCTTATGCCAGCGTAAATAGGTCGTAGATAATGACAATTACATTTAGGCCAATATTTTTTTATTTCCCTAAAAGCATTGTTAGTTCTTTTCTCATCTAGTTTATAATCTTCTTGTTCTACCCATTCAGTATCTGGACCAAACCTTCCATCCGAATTCATATCTAGGGTAAAATGTATACCTAAGCCTTCACTATTAGGCAGAGGGTAGATTAGATGTGAAAATGGCAAGCGATTTTTGTATCCAAAGTAAGTACCTTTGCAAAAAATGATGTTTTCCTGACAGGTTTCAGGAAAACCTATGATCGAGCTTGTTAAAGAAACGGCATCTAGACCAGCAGAGTTTATCAATTTCTTGGCTGAAATTATTACGGAGCTGTTTGCAATACATTCTATACCTTTATCTGTAGGAAAAAATTTCTCAAATTGGTGATTAAATACTACTGTCCCACCTTCTTTTTCTAAGTCGATCAGCATTGCATTCATGCAAGCATGGCTGTCTACTATTCCGGTGTTAGGTGACCAAATTGCATTAATGCCTTTGATCTCTGGTTCTAATTTCTTCAACTCCTTTTCGTCTATTAGAGAAAGTTCGTTGCAACCATTAGATAAACCATTATTATAGATCTTTTGAAGATTATCCATCTGATGATGGTCTGTTTGGACTATTAGTTTGCCAATTTTTTTGTGCGGGATCATTTTGTCTTTACAGTAGTCATATAGTAGCTTCATGCCTCTCCTGCAAAACTTTGCTTTTAGAGAATTTGGAGGATAATAAATTCCTGCATGTATCACTTCACTATTTCGAGAACTAATGCCTTGCCCAAATGTTGGGTTTTTTTCAACTAAAAGAACCTGCAAGCCCTTTTTAGCATGTGCTAATGAAACTGCTATTCCAATAATGCCAGCACCAATAACTACCACATCAAAATGATATTTTTCAGGTTTCATCACAATTTTTGTTATTTAAATCTGTCAAATTTCTTTTATGCTTTTTTGTGAAGAAATTGACCCAGAAGGGACTTTATTTCCTCAAAAGATGGGATTAATTTAGTAGTGCACGGCTCTGGCTAGAGACTTAATATAATTTTTAATATCATCTATGGTTTTTTCTTTTTCTATAAGATCAATTATTGCGGATCCTACAACCACGCCATCTGCTATGTTTGCTACCTTTTTGGCATCTGAAGTTGTTTTTATCCCAAATCCAACGCATATTGGTAGATGATGACATGTAATGTTATATCACCTCAATTATTCTGGTTTAAAAAAATAAG
>PACC02000033.1 GCA_002699695.2 Paracoccaceae bacterium
AGCTCAGTTGGTTAGAGTGCCGGCCTGTCACGCCGGAGGTCGCGGGTTCGAGTCCCGTCAACCGCGCCATATCTTTGGTTTGTTTCTCATAAAGATGCTATAGTGATAGGTATAAAAAATGACGCATTTTTGGTTACGTTCTGAATATAGGGATGATGAGTTTAGAACTCCAATAACTCCTATTGGTGCGAGAAAGCTTTTAGATAATGGTATAAATGTAACTGTGGAAGAAAGTGATAAAAGGGCTTTCTCAACAAATGAATATCGATCAATCGGATGTGAAATTGCTCGACAAGGAGCATGGAAGAGTAGTGATAGGAAAACAATAATTTTAGGATTAAAGGAATTGGAAGGTAATATTGTTCTGAATCACAGGCATATTATGTTTGCTCACGTTTTTAAAGAACAAAAAGGGTCAAACAAAACTCTTGCTTGCTTTAAGAGGGGAGGAGGCATCTTGTATGATCTGGAATATCTGACAGATGCGGAAGGAAAACGGGTTGCAGCGTTTGGTCATTATGCAGGATTTGCAGGTGCAGCTGTAGCTTTAAACATTTGGTTGGCAAAAATGAATATGGATTTAAACAGCAACTACAAATTTCCTTCAACTACTAATAAGACCGAAATTCGGAGTATTTTGAGCAAAGACTTAACTAAATATGTTTCGAAAAACAATGAGAAGCCTGGAGTAATTATAATAGGTGCGCATGGTCGAGTTGGAAAAGGAGCCAAGGAATTGTTCAATTCTTTTGCTATACAAACAAAGGATTGGGATCTGGAGGAAACCAGCAGTGGTGGTCCTTTCCCAGAAATTCTTGAACATGATATTTTTGTTAATTGTGTATTGGCGTCAGCAGATTCAAAACCCTTTATTACCAAGGATCTAATTAAATCAACCCGAAAACTATTGGTGATTTCCGATGTGTCGTGTGATCCTGGTAGCGAGTATAACACAATTCCATTATATGATCAGCCTACGTCATTTAGTATGCCTTATCATACTCTGATCGCAGGGAATAAACCTTTATATATTACTGCCATAGATAATCTTCCTGCTATGCTTCCTAAAGAAAGTAGCCTAAACTTTGAAAGGCAATTACTAAACTATCTTATTGATTTCAAAGATGATAATTATGGTGTTTGGGGGCGTGCAAAAAAAGCTTTTGATGCCAAATTGGAAAATATTTTAATGTAGTGGAGAAGTAATGGGGAAAATTCATTGGATAGGGACGGGACTTTCATCAATTCCAGGCTTGCGCAATATATTGGCTGAGATACCCGATGTACATGTCTGGAATAGGACCGAGGATAAGGCAGTTAACTTGGTTGGAGATTTAAGCAATAATATTCACAAGTTTGATTTAAAAAGTTTACAGAGGGGGCTCTCAAGGGGTGACATTGTGGTATCGATGCTGCCGGGGGAATGGCATATACCAATAGCAAAAGTTTGTATAGATCATTTTGCTCATTTTGTGTCCTCGTCTTATATATCTGAGGAAATGCAGTGTTTGCATGAATATGCCTTAGCTAATAATGTGACACTGATGAATGAGGTTGGTCTTGATCCTGGTATTGATCATTTGATGGCTCACTTTTTAGTTCATGACTATAAGAAATCTATAGCTTACGATTTAGATAATGAAATTGATTTTGTGTCCTACTGCGGAGGCATACCTAAAATACCAAATGAGTTTTGCTACAAGTTTAGTTGGTCTCCAACAGGTGTTTTGAAGGCATTAAAGTCCAAAGCTCGTTCGATCAAGGACTTTCAGGAATTGGTTACAGAGAGGCCATGGCATCAGGTAGAGCATTTTGCTATCCCATCTGAAGATAGAGAACAATTTGAGGTGTACCCAAACAGGGATAGTTTGCCTTTTATTAAACAATATTTTTTTGAAGATGACTGGAAAATCAAGACTTTTGTCAGAGGAACTCTTCGTAACATGGGGTGGAAAAAAGCATGGAAAGAAATCTTTAAAGAAATTGATAGTTTGGATCTTGATAAAGAACATAGCAAACTCCAACATATGTCTGAAAGGCTATGGAAAGCAAATTCTTATGGGGAAAATGAACCTGATAGGGTAGTTTTAAATGTTTCCTTGAAGGCTTCTAAGAATGGAGCCACTCGATATGAAAAATCTTATTTCCTAGATGCTTGGGGAGATGAGAGAGGTACAGCAATGGCCAGACTTGTTTCTTTGCCTGTAACTCTTGCTATTAAGGAAATCATTAAGGGTAATATAGTTTCAGGAGTTTCGGCTGCCCCTAACTCACTTAAGATTGTAAGAGATTGGTTGGAACAGGTCGGTAATGAGGCCCAAATGCTTAAATTAATAGACAAGAGTTAGTAGATTTTCAATTATTCTATTGCTATATGCTAGAACATTTTCTTATTACAGTTAGTAGTTCTTTAAAATACTTAGTGCGAGTGAGGTGCGAACTTGTGATAC
Source organism: Paracoccaceae bacterium (assembly GCA_002699695.2). Lineage (GTDB taxonomy): Bacteria > Pseudomonadota > Alphaproteobacteria > Rhodobacterales > Rhodobacteraceae > CACIIZ01. The sequence goes on from PACC02000033.1 coordinate 2,451, forward strand.
TAATTAAACTGCTTTACTCTGTTGACGTAAAGGCCTCTAGGAGGTAAACCCTTGAGAGCCAGGCGCAATTGCAGTTCTGACTTGACGGGGGAAGGTGAATTGAGTGACTTAGCTGGAAGTTATTTGCCGATACTGATTTTCTTTGGCCTTGCCATAGTGATAGGTTTAACTTTTTTGTTAGCAGCCTTTGTAATTGCTGTAAGAAATCCTGATTCTGAAAAAGTGTCTGCCTATGAATGTGGGTTTAATGCGTTTGATGATGCCAGAATGAAATTTGATATAAGATTTTATCTTGTGGCAATTCTGTTTATCATTTTCGACTTAGAAGTGGCTTTCCTTTTTCCATGGGCTATCAGTTTTGGGTCAATTGGGTTGTTTGGATATTGTTCCATGATGGTATTCCTTTTGATTCTAACAATAGGGTTCATCTATGAATGGAAAAAAGGAGCTTTGGAATGGGATTGACGAAAGATAGCCCACCGTTTGTTGGAATGAATAAAGAATATGATTCCAGCAAAATCGCTAGTGATTTTGCAAATAAAGGTTTTATACAGACTTCTGCACAGGATGTAATCAACTGGGCCAGAACTGGTAGTCTACACTGGATGACTTTTGGACTGGCCTGTTGTGCTGTTGAGATGATGCATACCTCCACTCCTAGATACGACTTGGAAAGATTTGGTACGGCTCCGCGGGCTAGTCCTAGACAATCAGATTTAATGATTGTGGCAGGGACACTTACAAATAAGATGGCCCCAGCATTACGAAAAGTTTATGACCAGATGCCAGAACCGAGATATGTGATTTCGATGGGGTCTTGTGCAAATGGTGGAGGTTATTACCATTACTCTTATTCTGTTGTTCGAGGCTGCGATCGAATTGTTCCTGTAGATATTTATGTGCCTGGGTGTCCACCTACAGCTGAGGCTTTGCTTTACGGGATACTCCAACTTCAGCGCAAAATACGCCGAACTGGAACTTTATCACGATAAAGGGGTAATGATTTTGGATGAGGCATTGACGGAGTTGAATGATTTTTTGATATTAAATTATTCTGATGACATAATAAGTTCAGATTTCAGCTACAAACAATTAAGTATTTTCGTGAATGTTTCCGCTATTCAAGAAATAACCTCTGCTTTAAAGTTAAACCCAATATGCCAGTTTCGCACGTTAGTTGACATTACAGCAGTAGACTATCCTGAAGAGGAAAGCAGGTTTCATATCGTGTATCATTATCTCTCAATGCATCAAAATATGAGGATTAGGTTGAAGGTCCCAGTCAAGGAAACTGAGTTAGTTCCATCTATTACAAATTTGTTTCCTGCAGCAAATTGGTTTGAACGGGAAGTCTTTGATATGTATGGAATTTTGTTTTCTGATCATCCAGATATGAGACGATTGCTCACGGATTATGGTTTTCAAGGCCATCCATTACGCAAAGATTTTCCTACCACTGGCTATATAGAATTGAGATACGATCAGGAAAAGAAGAAAGTTGTTTATGAGCCTGTAAAATTAAACCAGGAATATAGAAGATTTGATTTCATGAGTCCATGGGAAGGAAGCGAGATAGATTTACCGGTGCAATTGCTCAATGAAGAGGAGGATACTAGAGATGTCTAAAGAACCTCGCGAGCATTTCCCAGAAAGTGAACAATCTATCCGTAACTTTAATATAAATTTTGGACCTCAGCACCCTGCAGCACATGGTGTTCTTAGGATGGTCTTAGAGTTGGATGGTGAGATTGTCGACCGATGCGATCCACATATAGGACTTTTGCATCGGGGTACTGAAAAACTTATGGAAAGTAGAACTTACCTCCAGAATCTGCCTTATTTTGATAGATTAGATTATGTCGCTCCTATGAACCAGGAACATGCATGGTGTTTAGCGATAGAAAGTTTATTAAATATAAAAATAACGCATAGAGCATCTTTAATTAGAGTTCTATATTCTGAAATAGGTCGGATACTAAATCATCTTCTAAACATTACTACTCAGGCCATGGATGTGGGAGCATTCACACCAATTTCTTGGGGTTTTGAAGAAAGAGAAAAGCTCATGATATTTTATGAGCGGGCTTGTGGTGCCAGGCTCCATGCTGCTTATTTTCGGCCGGGAGGGGTGCACCAGGATATCCCAGAAGATTTGCTAGATGATATTGGTAGTTGGGCACTGTCTTTTCCAAAAATAGTTGATGATATTGAGGATTTACTAACAGAAAACAGGATTTTCAAACAAAGGAACGTTGATATTGGGATTGTAACAAAAGAAGAGGCATTGGATTGGGGTTTTTCAGGCGTGATGGTGAGAGGCTCGGGTATGGCTTGGGATCTAAGGCGAGCACAACCCTATGAATGCTATAATGACTTTGATTTTAAGATACCAATCGGAAGAAATGGTGACTGCTTTGATAGGTATTTGTGCAGGGTTTGGGAGATGAGAGAAAGTGTAAAAATCATCCAACAGGCTATACAGAAATTATACAAATGCCAGGATGAGGACGTATTAGTTAGAGGAAAAGTAGCTCCACCAAAGCGCAATCAGATGAAAAAATCAATGGAAGCTTTAATCCATCACTTTAAGCTATATACTGAAGGTTTTCACGTTCCGAAAGGCGAGATATATAGTGCAGTGGAAGCTCCTAAAGGAGAATTTGGGGTATATCTCGTTGCAGATGGCACAAACAAACCGTATAAGGTTAAACTTAGATCACCAGGTTTTTTACATTTAGCTGCTATGGATCATTTGTGCAGGGGGCACCAGCTTGCTGATGTTTCTGCCATATTGGGCTCATTAGATGTGGTTTTTGGGGAGATAGATAGGTAATGTTAAGACGCCTGGACAAAAAACAACCCTTAAACTTTAAATTTTCTGCAAAAAATTTAGCATGGGCAAAAAAACAGATACTGAATTATCCTAAGGGAAGGAAACAAAGTGCTGTAATACCATTGCTGTTTCGAGCGCAAGAGCAGGAAGGTTGGGTGTCCAAACCTGCAATTGAGGTCGTGGCCAAGATGTTAGATATGGCTCCAGTTAGAGTATTTGAGGTAGCCAGTTTTTATTTTATGTTCCATTTGTCTCCTGTTGGATCGGCAGCTCATATACAAGTATGTGGTACAACACCATGCATGCTAAGAGGTTCAGATGGTTTGATTAGGCAGTGTAAGGATAAGATTTCAAAAAGACCTATGGAGATAGCCCATGATGGTAAGATATCTTGGGAGGAAGTAGAGTGTCTAGGAGCTTGTTCCAATGCACCACTTGTCCAAATTGGTAGCGACTACTATGAGGATCTTGATGAAGAAAGTTTTGCTAAGATTGTCACTGATTTAATTTCAGGAAGGAAACCAGTGCCAGGAAGTCAAACAAAAAGATTTTCCTCAGAACCAATTGAAAATCTCACAACATTAGGAACGAAAGTAGAGGAAGCACAAAATGCTAGTGTAGAACTTTTTATAGACAGCTCTATCAAAGAAAAAGGATCCAAAACAAAAAGATCTTTGGTTAGTAAAAAGGATGCCCCCAATGCTTAAAGATAAAGATAGAATTTTTTCGAATCTTTATGGAATGAAAGATAGGAGCATTAAGGGTTCAATGCAACGAGGCCATTGGGACAATACTGCCAAGCTGATCAAACAAGGAGCTACCTGGATAGTAAATGAAATTAAGGGCTCTGGACTTAGAGGAAGAGGAGGAGCAGGTTTTCCAACAGGATTGAAGTGGTCTTTTATGCCTAAGCCTGAGGCTAAAAAACCGTCATATCTAGTGGTTAATGCTGACGAGTCTGAGCCTGGGACTTGTAAGGATCGAGAAATTCTAAGACATGAACCTCATACATTAATTGAAGGATGCTTGTTGGCAGGCTTTGCCATGGGAGCGCATACAGCTTATATATATGTCCGGGGGGAGTATGTGAGGGAAAGAGAAGCTCTGCAGATTGCAATAAATGAAGCATATTCTAAAGGATTTATTGGAAAGAATGCTTCTAAATCAGGATGGGATTTTGACGTATTTGTGCATCATGGCGCAGGTGCTTATATTTGCGGAGAAGAGACGGCATTACTTGAAAGCCTAGAAGGAAAAAAAGGTATGCCCAGAATGAAACCACCATTTCCTGCAATGGCAGGTTTGTATGGATGCCCAACTACGGTAAACAATGTAGAATCCATTGCAGTGGTTCCAACAATCTTAAGGAGAGGAGCTTCTTGGTTTTCAAAATTCGGTAGGCCAAATAATTTCGGCACAAAATTATTCTGTCTTTCGGGACACGTAAACAGCCCGTGTGTGGTTGAGGAAGAAATGTCTATCCCTTTGAAAGAATTAATTGATAAACATGGTGGTGGTGTCAGGGGAGGATGGAAAAATCTTAAAGCTGTGATTCCAGGTGGAGCCTCTGTCCCCCTTTTGCCCGCGAACATTTGTGAGGATGCTCTAATGGATTTTGACTGGCTTAAAGAACAGAAGTCAGGTTTGGGAACAGGGGCTGTTATTGTTATGGATGGCCAAACTGATGTAATTAAAGCGATCTGGCGCCTATCCAAGTTTTATAAACATGAAAGTTGCGGCCAATGTACGCCTTGTAGGGAAGGTACGGGTTGGATGATGAGGGTCATGGAAAGATTTGTGTCCGGAAATGCTGAATTAGAAGAAATTGATTCTTTGCTAGAAGTTTCGAAGCAGATTGAAGGCCATACTATTTGCGCCCTTGGTGATGCAGCAGCTTGGCCAATCCAAGGCCTAATGAGGCATTTTCGTCACGAGGTAGAGTCTAGAATAAAAACAAATAAAAATAGTCATCTGGCGGCAGAGTAAAATATGACAGATAATTTAAGAAAAGTAGTAATTGACAACGTAGAGATAGATGTAGATCCAGCTTTCACTATAATGCAAGCTTGTGAGAAAATGAATAAGGAAATTCCAAGATTTTGCTATCACGAGCGATTATCCATCGCTGGTAACTGTAGAATGTGTTTGGTTGAGGTGGTTGGAGGCCCTCCGAAACCAATGGCCTCTTGTGCTCTTCAGATTAAGGATTTAAGGCCTGGCCCTAATGGTGAACCACCCATAATCAAGACAAACTCGCCCATGGTGAAAAAAGCGCGAGAGGGTGTAATGGAATTTTTATTAATTAACCATCCACTTGATTGTCCCATTTGTGACCAGGGTGGTGAATGCGATCTACAGGATCAAGCTTTGTCATATGGAGTTGATTTCTCAAGATATAGAGAACCAAAGAGGGCAGCCTTGGATGTTAATTTAGGACCATTGGTTGAAACTAATATGACGCGGTGTATATCGTGCACGCGCTGCGTTAGATTCATAACTGAGGTTGCCGGTGTACCAGAAATGGGACAAATTGGCAGAGGCGAATCTAGCGAAATCACTTCATATTTGGGGCAAACGTTGACGAGTGAACTGCAAGGAAACATAATTGATTTATGCCCTGTAGGTGCTTTGACTTCTAAGCCTTATGCATTTTCAGCCAGGCCCTGGGAATTAATAAAAACAAATACTATTGATGTTATGGACGCTCTTGGGTCCAATATTAGAGTTGATTCAAAGGGAAAGAGAATCATGCGCATAATTCCAAGAAACCATGATGGAATCAATGAGGAATGGTTGTCAGATAAATCTCGATTTATGTGGGATGGGCTTAGTAGGCAGAGATTAGATAAACCTTACATTCGTAACATTTCTGGTAGATTAGAAGAAACAACATGGGATTTAGCTTTTAATGCTATTTCAGATAAATGCTTGCCTGCTGCAAAAATTCTTGCAATCTCAGGAGATTTAGTTAGTGCAGAAACATTATATGCGGCAAAGAAGCTAGTAAATTCCCTTAAGGGAAAAACGGAATGTCGTATAGGAGATTCTTACTTGCCACCTAGGGATAGAGCCGCATATGCTGGAACAGCCCATATTGGAGGCATTGATGTCGCGGAACAAATATTTTTAATTGGAACAAATCCAAGGCTAGAGGCACCCGTTCTTAACGCAAGGATAAGACGTGCTTGGCTGAGGGGGGCAGAGATAAAGTTGGTTGGTGAACCGGTGAGTCTCACATATGAATATCAGTATTTGGGCCCTAAATTAAAGGACTTAAGCAAGTTAAGTAGTAATTTTTTAAAAGCCAACCAGCTAAAGAATACTTTGATAATCTTGGGCCAAGGAGCTCTGTTAGGTGAAGAAGGCCCTGATGTCCTGCATGCCGTAAAGGATTTTAAGGAAAAAACCAACTCAGAATTACTGACATTGCATGTAGCTGCATCAAAAGTTGGGGCAATGGATTTAGATTTTGTATGTGATATGGGTTATCATTCTTCGATCAAATGGTCAGATGTTGTCCTTAATTTGGGGGTTGATGATTATGAAATCCCGAAGGGGCCTTTCGTAATATATCAGGGTAGTCATGGTGATAGGGGAGCAGAAAGAGCTGATATTATCCTTCCTGGCTGTGCTTTTACTGAAGAATCCGGAACTTTTGTTAATACTGAAGGTAGACCCCAGATGGCATTCAAAGCTTGCGAAACTGTGGGGGATGCACGTGAAAATTGGGCGATTTTAAGGGCGTTATCGGAAAGATTGAATGTTCCTTTTTCGTTCAACAGTTTTGACGAATTGAGAACTCAGCTGTTTCATGACAAACCTCTATTAGGAGCTATAGATGAAGTCCCCACTAATGCATGGAAATCTTCGCAGAAATTCTCTAAGAAGTGTTTGGAGAAAAATCTAAATACTGTTTTCAAGGACCACTATTTGACTAACGCTATAGCAAGATCAAGTGTCTTATTAGCCGAACTATCTAAGAACAAAAATAAGGTTAATTCAAAGAAAGGACTTAAGGTCACATAATGGATTTCTCAAGTGGAATGGGATTGATTTTATTGATTGTTGGTCAATGCCTTTTGATCACAGTTTCAGTTCTTTTGTGTTTGGCGTTCTTAATGTATGCGGATAGAAAGATATGGGCTGCAGTACAAATGCGGAAAGGACCCAATGTGGTGGGACCTTTTGGACTTCTGCAATCATTTGCTGATTTTCTAAAATATGTTTTCAAGGAAATTGTTATACCAGCTGGTTCTGACAAGGTTGTTTTTATATTAGCTCCCTTGATCACTTTTGTTTTATCCCTTGTGGCATGGTCGGTTATTCCATTTAATGAAGGGTGGGTCTTGACTGACTTAAATGTGGGGATTCTTTTTATTTTTGCTGTGGCTGGCTTGGAAGTTTATGGAGTCATCATGGGTGGGTGGGCTTCCAATTCAAAATACCCATTTTTGGGTAGCTTAAGATCTGCTGCGCAAATGATATCATATGAAGTATCGATAGGCTTCATAATAATCGGAATCTTGATATCTACTGGATCTCTTAACCTCACCAAGATTGTTATGGCTCAAGATGGGCTTTATGGGCTATTTAATTGGTACTGGTTGCCGCATTTTCCTATGGTTGTTTTATTTTTTGTGTCTGCCCTTGCTGAAACAAATAGACCACCTTTCGATTTGCCTGAGGCTGAAGCTGAGCTAGTTGCTGGATTTCAAGTTGAATACTCTTCGACACCTTTTCTTTTATTTATGATTGGGGAATTAATGACTGTGGTACTAATGTGTACTTTAATTTCTATTTTATTTTTTGGTGGGTGGCTGTCCCCTTTCCCTTTTCTCCCTGATGGGGTTGTCTGGCTAGTACTAAAAGTACTTTTCTTTTTCTTTTTGTTTGCAATGGTTAAGGCCATAGTTCCAAGATTTAGGTATGACCAATTAATGAGATTGGGGTGGAAAGTATTTCTTCCACTGTCTCTAGGGTGGGTAGTTGTCGTTGCTACTTTGGCTCAATTTGATGTTCCTGGTTATGCACGTTGGGTAATTGAAGGGGTATAGAATGAGAAATTTTGATTGGAAAAGAGCACTTAAATATTTTTTATTGAAGGATTTTTTGGTGGCCTTTAAGTTGGCCATGAAATATTTCTTTAGACCTAAGGTTACTATTAACTATCCTCATGAAAAAGGGAAAATCTCCCCCCGTTTTAGAGGTGAGCATGCTCTTAGATGTTATCCAAATGGTGAGGAAAGATGTATAGCATGTAAATTATGCGAAGCAATTTGCCCGGCACAGGCTATTACAATTGATGCTGGACCCCGAATGGCAGATGGGAGTCGTAGAACTACCAGATATGATATAGACATGACTAAATGCATCTATTGTGGATTCTGTCAGGAAGCTTGTCCAGTTGATGCAATAGTGGAAGGCCCTAATTTTGAATATGCCACAGAAACCCGCGAAGAATTATTTTATAATAAAGAAAAATTAATGGAAAATGGGCGCAAATGGGAGAGGCAACTAGCTGAAAACATCAAACTTGATACAAATTTTAGATAGATAAATAAAATATTTTTTTTAATTTTAAAGGATTAACAATTTATGCAAGCATCAGAAATGGCATTTTATTTTTTTTCAGTCGTTATTGTTGTTTCAGCTATTCTTGTTGTGATATCTCGTAATCCGGTGCATTCAGTGTTGTGGTTGATTGTGACTTTCTTTGGATCATCTGGTTTGTTTATTTTGCTTGGTGCAGAATTTCTGGCTTTAATATTGATGATTGTTTATGTCGGTGCAGTCGCAGTTCTTTTTATGTTCGTTGTAATGATGTTGAACATCAATTTTGACCAACTTAGATCTGGATTCACTAGATATTTGCCAGTCGGTCTCTTGATAGGACTAATCTTATTTGTAGAGCTTAGTCTTGTGTTTAGTGATTGGGTTCCAGCTAATTCTTATGATTATAAAATACAAAATTCTACTATTGGTGATATAGAAAATACTAAACAGCTTGGACTTGTATTGTATACCGATTTTGTCCTGTATTTTCAGTTGGCTGGCATAATTTTGTTAATTGCGATGATTGGGGCAATTGTCTTAACTCATCAGAGAAAGAGAAATATTAAACGACAAGATATATTAGCGCAGATCTATAGGGATCCTGAAAAAGCTATTGAATTAAAGGATATAAAGCCAGGACAAGGCTTATGATAGCAGTACAGCATTTTCTTGCCCTATCTTCTATGTTATTCTTAATTGGCGTATTCGGTATTTTTCTCAATAGGAAAAATATAATTATTTTGTTGATGTCTATCGAATTAATTCTGCTAGCAGTTAATATAAACTTTGTTTCTTTCTCGTATTTTTTGAATGACCTAATTGGCCAGGTCTTCACCCTTTTTATTTTAACAGTGGCGGCAGCTGAAGCTGCAATTGGACTGGCTATTCTCGTTTGTTTTTTTCGGAACAAAGGATCAATATCTGTTGAAGACGTAAATGTGATGAAGGGCTAGCTTGTTTATGTTACAGATAATTTTATTCGCTCCATTAATAGCTTCAATCTTAGCAGGTTTTTTTTATAAACAGCTCGGTGAACGGTTTGTGATATTTTCAGCGATTACATTGTTGTTTATTTCTGCAATATTTTCATGGATTGTCTTTCTTGGAATAGACCATGCCGAAATACAGGAAGTGATTTTTTTTAGGTGGATCGAATCGGGGTCACTTAAGGTCAATTGGGGTATGAGATTAGATACCTTGACGGCTATCATGTTGGTAGTAATTAATACGATTTCTGCATTTGTTCATCTTTATTCCGTTGGATACATGGCCCATGATCCAAATTGGGATGCCAATGAAACATTCAGACCCAGGTTTTTTTCCTATCTATCTCTTTTTACTTTTGCCATGCTAATGCTCGTGACTTCCAACAACTTGGTTCAATTATTTTTTGGTTGGGAAGGAGTTGGGCTAGCTTCATACTTGCTGATTGGTTTTTACTATAAGAAAGAAAGTGCAAACAAAGCAGCGATGAAAGCGTTTATTGTTAATAGAGTTGGAGATGTAGGATTAGCATTGGCCATTTTCACCTCCTTTATGATGGTAGGATCTTTAAACTTTTCTGATTTATTTGCTTCGGTTCCTAGACTCTCACAAACCGAAATAACCTTTTTATTCATTGAATTTAATGCTATTGAATTCATTGCAGTACTATTCTTTTTGGGTGCAATGGGTAAGTCTGCGCAGTTATTTTTACACACCTGGTTACCTGATGCTATGGAAGGGCCAACACCTGTTTCGGCGCTGATTCATGCGGCCACCATGGTGACTGCCGGGGTGTTCTTAGTATGTAGGCTTTCTCCGATTATGGAGTACGCCCCTTATGCTTCAAACTTCGTTACCATTATTGGGGTGAGTACAGCTTTTTTTGCTGGGACTGTAGCTTTAGTTCAACATGATATTAAACGAGTAATAGCTTTCTCTACTTGTTCTCAACTAGGATTCATGTTCGCTTCTGCAGGGATAGGCCTTTATCAGGCTGCTATGTTTCATCTCTTTACCCATGCTTTCTTTAAAGCGTTACTTTTTCTGTGCGCAGGATCAATTATAAATGCCATGCATCATGAACAAGATATTAGACAGTATGGTGGATTGAGAAAGAAGCTGCCAGTGGCCTTTTGGTCCATGACTATAGGGACATTGGCCATTACCGGAGTTGGCATACCATTGAGTTATGATCTCTTCCATTTGCCGGTAGGGTTTTCAGGATTTGTGTCAAAGGACGCGATCCTTGAAGGGATGTTTGCGGCAAAAAGTTATCCATCCGTAGTATCATTTTGGTTCCTAACATTTGCTGCTTTCCTAACTTCACTTTACAGTTGGCGATTGATAATTCTTACTTTTTTGGGGAATCCTCGTGGTAACCCTGAAAATCACAATCATGCGAAAGAGAAGTCGAAGACCATTAATTTTACCCTTGCTTGCCTTTCATTCGGGTCAATCTTTGCAGGAATAGTCTTTTTCGATCTATTTTTAGGTGATAGCTCAGAGAATTTCTTTTCAAATTCTTTGTTTATCCATCCCTCAAATCATATCTTACATGACCTCCATTATATACCAAATTGGGCAAAGACCACTCCTTTTGTTGCAATGGGATTAGGTTTTATTGTTTCGTTTGGATGTTTTTATTTTTCACCAAAAATCCCTAGCTACTTATCAGTTAACCAGAAAATTCTTTACAATTTTTTACAAAAAAAATGGTATTTCGATGAAATCTATGACCATCTTTTGGTAAAACCTTCCAGATGGTTAGGATCTAAATTTTGGAGAATTGGGGATGTGCAAGTTATTGACGGTTTCATCAACCTAATAGCTTTGAAATTGTTGCCGAATTTAACGGCTTTTGCAGGAAGATTGCAGTCAGGATACATTTTTCACTATGCCTTTGCTATATTTATTGGTTTAGCTAGCATTCTCACATATTTCTTGATGAGCTTAGGAACCTAACTGATGAACCATTTACTATCGCTTGTGATTTTTTCACCAATTTTTGGTGCGCTCATCATGGGTATTTTTCTCAGAAGTGGTTCAGAAGATTCTGACAGAAATGCAAAACTCTTAGCATTAGTCACCACAATTGCAACTTTAATCTTTAGTCTGTTCATCCTTACGCAGTTTGATTCAACCAGCCCTAACTTTCAACTGCTAGAAGAATATGAATGGATTCTAGGATTAAATTATATAGTTGGTGTTGATGGCATTTCAGTACCACTCATACTTCTTACTACAAGTATTATGCCATTAGTAATAATTTCTAGTTGGTCCATCAAAAGTAAAGTCAAAGAATACATGGTTTGTTTTCTTTTGCTAGAAACACTGATGATAGGGGTTTTTTGCTCCTTAGACTTAGTATTATTCTATTTATTTTTCGAATCCGGACTCATCCCCATGTTTCTAATAATAGGAATTTGGGGTGGTTCCAATAGGGTTTATGCGGCATTTAAGTTTTTTTTATATACCCTGTTGGGCTCAATTCTAATGCTTTTTGCCATGCTCTATATGTGGTTTGAAGCTGGGACTACTGATTTGCGGGCACTAATGGAATTTGAATTTGATCACTCTTCATTTAGTTTGCTTGGATTTGAAATCACTGGTGGAATACAAACCTTACTATGGTTGGCATTTTTTGCTTCCTTTGCTGTCAAACTTCCCATGTGGCCCTTTCATACATGGCTACCGGATGCACATGTGCAGGCTCCCACTGGGGGGTCAGTTGTGCTAGCTGCTATTTTGCTAAAAATGGGTGGATATGGTTTTATTAGATTTAATTTACCGATGTTTACTGAGGCAAGTATTTTATTTCAAGATTTAGTTTTTGCTTTATCAGTGATAGCAATTATTTATACTTCTCTTGTTGCCCTTAGGCAAACCGATGTAAAAAAGCTAATAGCATACTCTTCAGTTGCACATATGGGTTTTGTTACTCTTGGAATGTTTTCAATGAATCAGCAAGGTATAGATGGTGCTATGTTTCAAATGTTAAGCCATGGATTTATCTCTGCGGCGCTCTTTTTGTTAGTAGGAGTTGTTTATGACAGGGAACATACCCGACAAATTGACTTTTACGGGGGATTAGCAGTAAAAATGCCAAGATATGCCTTATTTTTTGTATTTTTTACAATGGCGAATATAGGCTTGCCAGGCACAAGTGGCTTTATTGGAGA
>PACC02000097.1 GCA_002699695.2 Paracoccaceae bacterium
CTTTTATATTGGCGAAAATAGTTTTTCCAAAGGTTCTGGCAAGAGAATGCTGGCTTTTTTCCTTAAACAACTGTTCTACGAGAAAGGAATCAAAACTATTAATGCTAAGGTTTTAAATCAAAATTTAAAATCAAAACTCATCCATCAACATCTTGGATTTTCTTGCATAAACAAAAGTAAAGAATACTCTACTTTTAGTCTATCAAGGACAAAATTCGAATGTCGATTTTATAAACCATATGAAACCAAGAATTATACGTGAAAAATAATATTAAAATAAAAGATGTCACAATAGGATCTAATTCACCACCTTACATAATTGCTGAATTGTCAGGGAATCATAATGGTGACATCAATAGAGCCATAAAATTAATCGATGCCGCTTCAGATGCAGGGGCTAGTGCAATAAAATTGCAAACTTACACTGCTGACACCATTACAATTAACTCCAATCGGCCAGAATTTATGATAAAAAGTGGTCTTTGGGCTGGTAGAAATCTTTATGAACTTTATAGTGAAGCTAGCACTCCATGGAACTGGCATGAAACTCTCTTTAACTATGCAGAAAAGAAAAATATTCACTGTTTTTCTTCTCCTTTTGATGAGTCTGCAGTGGACTTCTTGGACCAACTATCTTCACCAGCTTTTAAGATAGCTTCCTTTGAGTTAGTAGACCTACCCCTAATAAAAAAAGCTGCAAGTAAGGGTAAGCCTTTGATCATGTCCACAGGAGTAGCCGATTTTGAAGAGATTAACGATGCTTGTACTACTGCTAAACATTCTGGAGCAGATGGTTATGCCTTGTTACATTGTATTTCTGAATATCCCGCTCAACCAAAAGACATGAGGCTTGCTACAATTAACGAATTGGAGGCAAAGTTTAAAGTACCAATTGGCTTGTCTGATCATACACTGGGTTCGACAATGGCAATTGCCTCAATAGCATTGGGAGCTACCATCATAGAGAAACACATTACTCTTAACAGATCGGACGGTGGACCAGATGCTGATTTTTCACTTGAACCAGACGAGTTCAAAAGACTTGTTGAAGACTGTAGTAGTGCCTATGAAGGCTTATCACAAGGATATGACAATAGGCCTGGTATAAAAAAATCTAATGCCATATTTCGAAGATCTCTCTTTGTTACCAAAGATATTAAGGCTGGAGAAACTCTAAATGAAACGAACGTAAGATCAATAAGGCCAGGGATGGGGATTCCTCCAAAATACTTAAATGATATCATCGGCAAAAGCGCAAAAATTAACCTGAGTAAAGGAGAGCCCTTAAGTTGGGAGAAAATCAAAATGTGAAACCGATCAATCTTTTGGCAGTTTCTACAGCAAAAAATACAAATGAAATACTCTCAGAGTTAATTAAAGGTTCTCAGGACAAAATTTTGCTAAAATTACACCTTGGCGACTCGGCTAGTGACTTTAAGGCATCTTCTCTAGTAAGGATGAATGCAAGGCCTGGATCACTTGGGCATCTTTTTAATGAATCTAAAAAGTATTCCGGGGTTGATCTTCAGCTAATGGCTTCTGAAAGTTTCAGAAAAGACCTGGAAACACTTATTGACCAACTCTTTCGACATTCAAATGCCTATAGGTATAAATCTCATAACCTTCAGAATCTTCAGGACTATCTAGATTATTATCATATATTGGCAGACGCTATAGCAGACAAAATGCTCGCTAATGATATTGACCATGTCCTTTTCTTCAATATTCCGCATCTTGCATATGACACGATAATTTACCAAATTGCTCGGTCTCTGAAAATTGAAACAACTATCGTGACCCAATCTCTTTTTCCAAACAATTTCTTTTCCCTAAGAGAGGTTGAACACTACGGTGAGATCAATAATGCCAAGGTTTCTGTCAGAAAAAAAACTCCAGAAATCCCAGAACTAGAGTTATTTTACATGAAAAAGATCAAACAAAAAGCAGAAAAGAATGGAAGAGTGAATGTTAAAACAATAATTAACTTGATACTGTTCATTTTTTTTAAGAACCCTAGGCTTATTTTCCGTCCTATCTATTTATCAAGAATTCTAACTAGAATTCACAAGATATATAAGAGTTTTCCAAAATGGCGTGATCCTTTTGCTAATTTTTTTCATGTAAATGAACTTGCTTATTTTGAACACTTAGCAGAATTTGAAACCACTAATTTTGACTTAAATGAGAGGTTTGTTTATTTCCCGCTACCAATGCAACCTGAAATGACTACCTCAGCTATTGGTGGCGCATATAGAGATCAGCTGCTAGCACTCGAACACCTATCAAAGATCTTGCCTAAGGACGTCAAAATATTTGTCAAAGAAAACCCTAAACAAGGTTCTTTTGCTAGAGGCCCCTTGTTTTTTCACAGGATATCGAGAATTAAATCAGTTACTTTTGTTCCGTCATTTGCAGATACCAATGAACTCACAAGAAAAGCTCTTTTCATAGCTACAGTTACTGGTACCGTGGGATGGGAATCTCTCTGTCTTGGAAAAAGTGTGTTGATTTTTGGTCATGCTTGGTACAGAGATTTTCCTGGTGTAACTGAATTTTCTAAACAAATTTCTTTTGAAAAAATTATCAATAACATTCCTAAGAAGAATGATATTTCTTTAGCATTCGGTCGATTGATTGAAAGGGCCCATAAGGGTGTCATAGATAGAGCTTACACCCGTTTGGTTGAAAATTATAATGTAGAAACGAACAAAATTAATACAGCCAAAATCTTAACCGAACTAATTCTAAAGGAAAAAGAAGTAACTTTTACCACTCTCAAATAGACTTTAGTACCTTTATCACTTTCTCCTGCTGCTCATCCGATAGTTCAGGATGAATTGGAAGACTTATAGCTTTTGAATAATAAGCTTCAGAATTGGGGTGATCACCAGGCAAAAAGCCTCTGTTCTGCCAAAAAGGTTGAATATGTATAGGTTTATAATGAACATTCACTTTTATTCCTTCTTTATGACATAAATCGAAAACTCTACCCCTTTGTTTAGTCTGAATAGGGTAAAGATGAAGGGAGGAAGGATTGGCGAAATCGCGGAAAGGAAGTTTTAAATTTAGTTGACTTAATTCTTCATCATATCTCTTAGCAATTTCATTCCTTTTTCTGATGAATTGGTCTATTCTCTTCAGTTGACTCAAACCTAATGCCGCATTTAAATCACTCATTCGAAAATTAAACCCCAAACTTATTTGATCGTAAACCCATGCATCGCCTGACTTAGTTACCATTTTACTGGGATCACGAGTCACCCCATGGGAGCACATGAGTCTTAATCTTTCCGATAGACGCAAATCATTAGTAAGTGCGGAACCGCCCTCACCTGTAGTAATAATTTTGACTGGGTGAAATGAAAAAACTACAATGTCAGAAAATGAACAAGATCCTATTGGTTTCCCATTATACCTTCCTCCAATGGCATGAGACGCATCCTCAATAATCTTAAAACCATATTTTTCAGCTAATTTTTTTATAGAAATCATGTCACAGGATTGCCCGGCAAAATGTACAGGCATAACTATTTTGGGCAGCTTACCATCAGCTTCTGCTTTTCTTAATTTTTGATCTAGAGCCTTTACACACATGTTATAAGTTTTGGAATCAATATCTACAAAATCAACTTCAGCATTACACAAAAGACCAACATTTGCAGATGCAACATAAGAGTTTGGAGAAGTCCAAAGTGTATCGCCTGGCCCTAATCCAAGAGCTAGACAAGCTAAATGTAAGGCGGAAGTAGCAGAGTTAGTTACTACAGAATACTTACAACCCGTGTAGGAGCAAATTTCTTCCTCAAACTTTTTATTAATAGGACCTTGAGTAATTAAGTCAGATCTTAAAACCTTTATAACCTCTTCTATATCCTGCTCATTAATACTTTGTCGGCTGTAAGGGATCATTAGTATTTACCGATATGCTCCTGATTATTAGAAAGCCATATGCTAAATTCTTCCTGGCTAAGCCATTCTAAATTGCTGTCTGAAGCATAAACAAAATCTTGTGACACCTTCTTACCGCCCTTAATTTTCGTTTTGTCCTTAGACCAATTATGAATTGCTGGAAATATTTTGTAGTGGTCCCCGTACTCATAAGTAAAGGCAGCATCCTGTGAACCAATCATCTGTTCATGAAGCTTTTCTCCGGGTCTGATCCCAACTACCTTATGTTCAAGCTTTGGGTTAATGGCGGAAGCAATATCTACAACTTTCATCGATGGGATTTTCTTTACGTAAATCTCACCACCTTCCATATCTTCAAAAGCTTTCCAAACTAATCTTACCCCCTGCTCAAGAGTGATCATGAATCTTGTCATTCGCTTATCAGTTATTGGCAAATAACCATCCTTTTGTTTGGAAAGAAAAAAAGGAATAACAGAACCTCGAGATCCCATGACATTACCATAGCGTACAACAGCAAACTTACATTTCGAAGAGCCGGAGTAAGAATTCCCTGAAACAAACATTTTATCCGAAGCTAATTTCGTTGCACCATAAAGATTTATCGGATTTGAAGCTTTATCTGTAGATAAAGCCACGCATCTTCTTACATTTTTATCAAGACAGGCATCAATCACATTCATTGCGCCAAGAACATTAGTCTTAACACATTCGAATGGATTGTATTCAGCTGTTGGCACTATCTTAGTGGCAGCAGCATGTACGACGTAATCGATACCATCCAACGCACGCATTAACCTTTCACGATCTCTGACATCACCAATGAAAAACCTAACTCTAGGATCATCTTCATAGGCTTTTTGCATGTCCCACTGCTTCATTTCATCCCGAGAGAATACTACTAGTCTGCTTGGATTGTATTTCTTGAGTGTGAGTGGAATAAACTTTGAACCAAAAGATCCCGTTCCTCCGGTTACAAGTATATTAGAATTCTGTTCCAAATCAAAACCTCTAAGCCCTTCATGCCTTATTAACTACAAATGTTTATAAAAGCAATTAGGATAAATCTAAAGATATGAATCGATTGTTTTCACAATTAGTTTTGACTTGTCAGTCAAAGAATTTACCAACTTCATACCTTTTGACCCTATCTTATGAGCCTTTTCATCTTGATTTAAGTTCTTTATTTGTTGAACCAAGTTACTTGAATCTTTAACCAAAATTGAGGCACCCTCAGAATGTAATAGATCAAATATTTCCTGAAAATTGTGCACAAAAGAACCATGAATTATAGCAGTTCCAAATCGACAAGGCTCATATGGGTTGTGTCCTCCGATATTAACCATCGATCCCCCAAGAAAAGCTATTTCAGACAAATTATACCAAAGGCCTAACTCACCCAGGGTATCAGCTAAGTAAATTTCGGTTTCAGAATTAACTTCATGTTCCTTACTCCTTAGCGCAATTCCGTGCACTTTAGCAGCTAAGTGATTTGCGATTAGATCACCTCTTTCAGGGTGCCTAGGAACCAATATAAGAACGTATCTCTTATCATAAGTGTATAGTTTTCTCTGAGCTGTGGCCAAAATCTCTTCTTCTCCTGGATGGGTAGAAGCAGCAACCCAGATCTTCCGCCCACGAAAAATCTCTTTTAATTTTTGCAACTCTATTGGATCGAAGCCTAGTGGCTGAGCTTGTTCCTTTATTGAACAAATCCCCAACAAAACCTCCCGATTCATCCCCAAGGCCAAAAGTCTATTTGCTGTGACTTCATTTTGAGCAAATGCAAAATTAAATGTCTCCATTATTCTTTTAGCGGTTTGATTCACTTTCTTCCAATTCTCAAATGATTGTTTCTCCATCCGAGCATTTATTAGTCCCAGCGGTATTTTTCTTTCTTTTGCTTCAAGTAATAACCTTGGCCAAAACTCTCCTTCCACAAAAATAGCCAAGTCTGGTTTCCAATGACCAAGAAAAGACTTCGTAGCTGAAAAAGTATCTATAGGAGCAAATTGATGTTGGCAATTTTCAGGAATCATCTTTCCAATAATTCTAGCGGAAGTGATTGTTGTAGACGTTATCAAAAAATTGAGTTTCTTGTCTTTTTTATTTAGTGATCTAATAAGCTGTAACACAGACAATACTTCACCAACACTAGCAGCATTAAACCAAATCAACTGACCGTGAGGGCGCTTAAATCTGGAAACACCTTTTCTTTCATGAATGCGTTCCTTATCTTCTTTTCCTATTATCAACCGATACTTTAAAATGAGGGTAAAAAGAATTTCAAAATAACGCGTAATAAATAAGTAAACAAATAATAAACTCGGCATGCTTTCTGGCTTCAAAATATCCCCTTTAGCTTTTGATTAATTATCCTAGCATTGGATTTCAGTCATATCTTTTTTTCTTTAACCTCTTAATTTGATTAGTTAAGCCGATTGTAGAACTGCTAAAAGCTTCAAAATAATCTTTGTCCTTGATTGAATCATTAATTTTCCTAGCCAGTTTTTTCCCAAATTCCACCCCCCATTGATCGAATGAATTTACATTCCAAATCGCACCTTCCACAAAAGTTCTATGCTCAAACAAGGCTAGTAATTTTCCAAGAATTTCTGGGGTCAATTTGGTGTATAGTAACGTTGTCGAAGGCCTATTACCGGAGCAAAAAAGATGTGAATTAGGAATAACCAATTGCTTTTGATCTTTTCTTTTGTCCTTGAAATATTTTTCATTATCTATCCCAGTCATCAATGCCTCAGATTGAGCCAAACAATTTGCTATAAGGCCTTCGTGATGGTCAATTTGTAAATCTTCTTCAAAACCATTTGCACCTAAAATGAACTCACAAGGCACTACTTGATTGCTTTGATGCAGAAATTGGTAAAAGGCATGCTGCCCATTTGTTCCAGTTTGACCCCAAGATATAGGAGTCGATGGTTTTACAATAAAGTCTCCATTTCGATCAACAGATTTTCCATTACTTTCCATATCAAGTTGTTGTAAATGCATTGTTAAATATTCCAAGCGATGTTCATATGGCAAAATAGCTCTGGAAGGATATTGACAAATACTAGCA
>PACC02000105.1 GCA_002699695.2 Paracoccaceae bacterium
AAATCGGTTTTTTGTTGATGAAAACTCCCATCCCCAAAATTCTGCTGTTATTTGCACTAGAGCTGAGCCACTTGATATTAACATAGTGATTGGAAATCCTGAAGAGGTTAAAGCAGATAGTGATTTCTTTGGAGCTATATTCCAATATCCAGGCATCTATGGATACATCACTGATTTCACTGATCATATTAAATGTTTGCATAAAAATGGTTCAGTTGGGATCATTTCTGCGGACCCTCTTGCACTAACCATATTGAAGGAACCAGGAGCTATGAATGCAGATATAGCTATTGGGACCACACAAAGGTTTGGGGTCCCCGTGGGATTTGGAGGTCCCCACGCTGCCTATATAGCAACTAAAGAAATCTATAAAAGGTCTCTACCAGGAAGGATTGTTGGTGTTTCCATAGATAGCAGAGGTAATAGAGCTTTGAGGCTCGCCTTACAGACACGGGAACAACATATTCGAAGAGAAAAGGCCACCTCAAATGTTTGTACAGCACAGGCACTTTTAGCCGTAATGGCATCGATGTACGCAGTATTTCATGGTCCCGATGGACTAAAGGCTATTGCCCAGAGAATTCATCGTAAGACCGTTCGTTTAGCAATCGGATTGGAGGAATTAGGATACAAAATTAAACCAAAAAATTTCTTTGATACAATTACTGTAGAAGTTGGACAGGCGCAGGCAGTAATACTAAAGAGTGGGGTAAATGAGAGAATTAACTTTAGAAAAATCTCCCATGATACGATTGGAATCACTTTGGATGAAAGAACTAGGCCAGAAATCATTGAATCTGTGTGGAAAGCTTTTGGTTTGAATAAAAAAGATACGGATTTGACTCCATCTTATCGAATTCCAGAAAACTTAATTAGGTCATCTAGTTTTTTAGATCATCCAATTTTTCATATGAATAGAGCAGAACAAGAAATGACTAGATACATGCGGAGATTAGCAGATCGAGACTTAGCGTTAGATCGTGCCATGATACCATTAGGCTCATGCACAATGAAACTAAATTCTGCAGCGGAAATGATGCCCGTAAGTTGGAGGGAGTTCTCCCTTTTGCATCCCATTGCACCCAGAGATCAAACTATGGGTTACAAAGAGATGATTGATGACTTGAGCACCAAATTATGTCAAATCACAGGTTATGATGCTATCTCTATGCAACCAAATTCGGGAGCTCAAGGGGAATATGCAGGATTATTAGCGATTAGATCTTACCACAAATCGAGAAATGAGAGCCAAAGGAATATTTGTTTGATCCCAGATTCGGCTCACGGAACGAATCCAGCATCAGCACAAATGGTGGGTTACACCGTAATCCCTATTCAATCCACTTTAACTGGAGATATAGATATAGAAGATTTTATGCAAAAAGCTCGAGCAAATAAAGATTCTTTGGCAGCTTGCATGATTACCTATCCATCCACGCACGGTGTTTTTGAAGACACAGTGAAAGAGGTATGTGACATTACTCATAAATATGGAGGTCAAGTTTATATCGACGGAGCTAATATGAATGCACTAGTCGGTATAATTCAACCAGGGAAAATAGGAGGAGATGTAAGCCATCTAAACCTTCACAAAACCTTCTGTATCCCTCACGGTGGTGGAGGTCCTGGAATGGGGCCGATTGGAGTGAAGGAGCATCTAACTCCATTCCTACCAGAACATCCCTCAATCGATGGAACCCTAAATACTGTTTCTGCAGCCCCATATGGATCCCCTTCTCTATTACCTATTAGTTGGGCTTATGTGCTGATGATGGGTGGAGAAGGATTGTCACAGGCGTCTAAAGTAGCAATCCTTAATGCCAATTATATCGCTAAGCGTTTAAGTAAGTATTTTCCAATTCTTTTTTCAGGTCGTAAGGATCGTGTAGCCCATGAATGCATTATTGATACGAGACCTCTAAAAGAAACTTGTGAAGTTACAGTAGATGATATCGCCAAAAGACTTATTGATTCAGGTTTTCATGGACCAACTATGAGTTGGCCTGTTCCCGGAACTCTTATGATAGAACCCACTGAGTCTGAAAATAAGGCTGAATTAGATCGTTTTTGTGATGCTATGATTGCCATACACAAAGAATGTAAAGATATAGAAACTGGTGTTTTTGATAAAACAAATAATCCACTTAAGAATGCTCCACATACTGTAGAGGACCTTGTAGGAGATTGGGATCGACCATATTCTCGAGAACAAGCTTGTTATCCACCTGGAGCATTTCGGGTTGATAAATACTGGTCACCAGTCAATCGCGTTGACAACGCCTATGGTGATAGAAACCTGATTTGTTCATGTCCACCAATGAGTGAATATCAAGATTTAGAATGAGCCTTTAAGACTTTTTATTATGTAATTAATAAGAAAATGTTTAGTTAATTAGTTCGGATTCTTTTGATGAACCTCGATGATATTTCCATCGGGATCATAAAAAAAGATCTGCTTCCAGCCAGATACTGCCATTTCGCCCCAATCAGAATAATTAATGCCATGTTCTATAAGATGCTTTTTAAATTCTTCTAAATTTTCTGTTCGAAAAGCAATATGTCCTCTAGCAAGAGGATTAATAGCAAGACCAGTCTTAAAATTGAGATTCAGGTCAATCTCAGCAAGATGTGTCTGTATTTTGCCATCAGTGACAAACTCGACCTCACCAGAATAAGCCTTATCTTTCTCTAAAACTGGAATATCATCTTTTTCCGTTTCAAGTAGAAGAATTTCCTTGTAAAACTTTGTCATTTCAGTCACATTTTTCGTTGAGAAATTGATATGATGTAATTTTGGTTTCATTTTTATTTCTCCTTAAACCCAACGATAATTAATGAAATAATAATAACTGTGCAGTTACTTTGTAACAAATCCAAATAGATCTGAAAATTCTAAATCATTGAAATGTATAATAAATCAAAATAGATTTGAAAGTTTTAAATCCTTAAAGTGTATACAAGATAAATAGTTATGATTGATTATTAATGTTAATAATACTTAAGAAATTGACAATAAATAATGCACCCCTTTTGCTTGCTCTTTGCATGTTAGGATGGGCTGGCAATACAATCGCTGGGCGATTGTCGTCTGGAGAAATATCTCCCATGGTAATCGTTTTTCTACGATGGGCAATTGTCGCTACTTTCTTACTTCTTTTAAAACCATCTAAGATAATAAATTCATTACCAACTCTAAAAAGAAAAATTGGTTGGCTATTTCTGATGGGTGGAGTGGGGTACACTGGATTTAATTCTCTCTTTTATGTTGCGGCTCATCAAACAACTGCAATAAACCTAGGTATAATTCAAGGAGTCATGCCTGCCATGATCTTGGCAGGATCAGTAATTTTTTTCCGAGAAAAAATAAATCTAATTCAAATCATTGGTGTAATTATGACTTTCTTAGGAGTCTTAATTTTAGTTAGTAAAGCTAATATCAAGGTATTATTGTTATTAAGTTTAAATTATGGCGATTTAGTAATGTTTTTGTCGTGCTTTCTATATGCGGGGTTTACTTTAGGATTGAGGAATAAACCCCCGATTGATCCGTTAGTAATGATGTTCTTTTTTTCTATTGCTGCTTTGTTTTCTGCCGTTGGATGCTTGTTTGTTGAATATTATTATCAATTGGTAAAGTGGCCGTCTGATCTGTCAGACTATTTAATCATTCTTTATATAGCATTTATCCCCTCTCTTTTTTCTCAACTATTATTTATAAGGGGGGTTGAGTTGATTGGCGCTGGCAAAGCAGGTTTGTTCATTAATCTGATGCCGATATTTTCAGCACTCTTAGGGATTATTATATTAAAGGAAGCAATAGAAATATTTCACTTTGCTTCTTTAGCAATAGTGCTATTCGGAATTTATTTGTTCATGATCATAGGCAAAACTTCTTAATAGAATTTATAAAAGTGAGATTATAGAAAAATGTATAACCGCCCTATAGTGCCTCAGGATTTCATAGTGCCAGAAATCTTAGAAACCCCAGAGTTCATTATTAAGCCGTTAACCATAAATCATTTAATCAAAGATTTTGATGCGGTTATGTCTTCAGTTGAACACCTTCAGGGTTTAATGAATTCAGATGATCAATGGCCTATTGGCTTAACAATTGAGGAAAACCTCATAGATCTTGGATGGCACCAACGGGAATTCACATTGAGACATTCTTTCGCCTATACAGTTTTATCCATGGATCACGAAAAGTGTCTTGGGTGCTGTTATATTTATCCAGCCGCCAAGAAAAATTATGATGTGGAAGTATTCTACTGGATACGCATGGAATATCTATACAGCGGACTTGAGGATCGGCTTGGGAAAGTCGTTCGTGTTTGGTTAAAGAAAGACTGGCCCTTCTCTAAGATTCTCTTTCCTGGCAGAGATTGAACCTAAATTACTGGCTTATGACCTTCTTAATTAAATAGCCCTAAAATAAATTTGTTGGGCTCAAAGTCATTGATTTGGCAGTAACTAGATAAACAGGACGTGAGGTGTGGCTTTTAAAATTACCAACACCTCACTTTTAGCTCTCTGCCTGTTGGAGAGCATATCCTGATGAGTTGTCTTTAACGTCACATATTCATTTTTGTTAAATATGTAGCCAAGATTATTTACTCTATTCTAGCCGAGAAGAAATAAGATTTCAGTTAAAGAGGTTTTTACTTAGCAAAAAGTAATCGAATAACTTATACAATATTCACATTAATCGCTATAGTAGTATTTTAGTATTAACAAATTATTAGTGGATTCAATTGATTTATTTTGTTCTCTTTTTGTCAGTCCCAATACTAGAAATATATTTATTTCTTAAGGTGAGTGAATATATTGGAGCACTAGAAACTGTTTTGCTCATTGTAATGACAGCAATTATTGGAAGTTTCTTAATAAAAAGGGAAGGCAGAAAAACTATTCATCGCATAAAAACTATTTCTTTTAGCAATCCAGAAAATCTCTTAAAAGCTTTAGGTGATGGTTTTTTTGTAGTTATTTCCGGGGTTTTATTGTTAACACCTGGATTTATTACTGACCTAGTGGGAATAACACTCTTCTTTAAAAATCCTCGCTCTTATATATTGAATTTATTAATCAAAAGAATGAAGTTTTCATCCTTTAAAAATTTCAGGCATGATCATTCCACAGAAGATTAACCATCCACAACAGTAAACGGCTAAAAGGCTTTTGATTCCAATTATACACAGAAAATATAATGATATAAATGGATGCAACCAATTGACAGAACCACGGTATAACACCCACAAGAAAGGTTTAGGTGGTTACATTCGGTTGGGTTGATGCTTACTTATTCAATTTATATAAGTCTTATGACTCTGTATATTTTCAAAAAAAAACCGAGTAAGATTATTTATAAAAAGAAAGTGCTTTGAAGATGAAAGTAGAAATAACCTGTAAATGTTCTAGCTGCAAATTGTTGTTAAATTATCCCAATCCTAGCCTTAGTTTACTGTGTGCCTGTGAAGATTGTCGAAAAGCTCTAGATTGGGGATTTAGTCAGGGAGGTGCCCCACCTATTACTCTGCCGGAACTTTTTTATGTTCGATCAGATATTCATTCATTTGAAGGTTTAGAGTTTATGAAACCTTTTCAACTGCGTAGTAATGCCAGGTCTACCCGCATTTATTGCATAAAATGTTTTTCCATATTAGGTGTGGACCACCCCGGATATAAAGATAATGTTTTTATGTTTTTCAAAGGATTTTGTAATACTACCTGCGATTTATCAATTACGCCTAGTGCTGCTATCTATTTAAAAGATTTCCCTAGAAATTCAAAATTGGTATTACCTGAGGGTATAGAAAAAATTTGGTCATTTACATCAGAGGAAAGCATTAAATTCCGTTCCATTCCTGAAGTATGTAAGTCTTTTCAAGATCCTATCACACCTGCAAAAGGTATCACGTTTAAAGAAATGATCCAAAATATGCCTGAAACTGAAGTATTGAACTTATCTGCTCAAACCTAACTTGGCTATTTTTTCGCCACTCTATTGAAACATGTTCAATACTTTTAGTTTCTCAAACACAATATAGCTGACATACCTTGCTTTCCAGGGGGTAGGGTCGGTATTCATCCTTCTCCCTCCTTCTTTATCTCATCTGAGTAAAGATTCAGGAGTTTTACATATGTAACTCCTGACCTAATTGATAGACTAGGTTTATGTGATTTCATCATAGCTTAAAAAAGCAGCAATATTTGAGAGGAGTTACATTGAGTCTCTTATTGAAATAAGAACTGAGTTTTCTCAAACATCAACTAACTTAACCCTAATAATAATGTTGAGTCAAAGGTTATCTCCGAAAAAAGCTTTGCGTAGCCATTACTGTCACAGCAATTACGTAACTTTGGGAATTATTATTTCTCTATACTAAAAAAATTAGCTTCGGATGTCTTAGTGAAAGGTCTATATAGATTTTGTTCTTAGAGCACGGCTAGGTTTCTTGGAGTACCTCTTGCCCATTCTGGACCGACAATTAATTTTGAACATGTAACCTAATTGTTTACTTAGCAAAATTCTTAATCATTCTAGTAAATATTTCTTTAGTAATGTGTTGATTGTGTTTTGGTCAGATGTTACTGAACGACATAAAAAAGGAACTAACAATGTGCGGCATCGTCGGGCTTTTTTTAAAAGAAGATTCTCTCAAACCTGAATTAGGTAACATGCTTTCACAAATGCTTGTCACAATGAGTGATCGGGGACCTGATAGCGCTGGAATTGCTGTTTATAACGATGAAAAAACAGAAGAATCTAAGCTAACCATACAATCGATACAACCTGAGAAAGATTTTCCAAAGTTAACTGAATATATCAAGTCTGAATTAAATGTAAGTGTTAGTTTGAAACAAAATCACAACCACGCAGTGTTGTATAGCTGTAAAAATAAAGTAAACAATATCCGAGAACTACTCCAAAAGAACAGAAAAGAAATTGTGGTTGTGAGCATTGGTGAGCAAATAGAAATTTACAAAGAAGTTGGTTTACCTAAATTCGTAGCGGAGACTTTTAATCTGAAAAGTATGGCTGGCAGCCATGGAATAGGTCATACCAGAATGGCCACAGAAAGTGCAGTAAGCACCCTTGGAGCTCATCCCTTTAGCACTGGACCTGATCAATGTTTGGTTCACAATGGTTCCCTCTCTAATCATAGTTCTCTCAGAAGAAAGTTAAAAAGGGAGGGGATATATTTTGAAACAGAAAATGATACCGAGGTTGGAGCTGCATATCTTAGCTGGTGCATGCAACAGGGGTTTTCATTAAAGGAAGCCTTACAAAAGGGTCTTTCAGATTTAGATGGATTCTATACTTTTGTGGTCGGTACAAAGGATGGTTTTGGAGTGTTGCGAGATAGTGTTGCATGTAAACCAGCCATAATGGCTGAGAATAGTAAATATGTGGCTTTCGGGTCAGAGTACCGTGCGCTAGCAGTCCTGCCAAATATAGATCAAGCAGAGGTTTGGGAACCAGAGCCTGCCACGGTTTATTTTTGGAATAAAAAGACATGAGAGAATTAGATTTAGAAAAACTAAGTTTGAGAGAGCTTAACTCTGTACTCCAGTCTCAGGACAAAAATGGACAGGAAAGTTGGTTGATACGTAATCCAAAAGGAGCTCATGCATTAGCCGTAGGATTGGATGCTCCAATTAATGTACGAATTGAGGGATCTACAGGATATTATTGTGCAGGAATGAATAAAAATGCTTTGATTCACGTAATCGGATCAGTTGGACCTGGTGCTGCTGAAAATATGATGTCTGGCAAACTAATAGTTGAAGGCAATGCTAGCCAATATGCTGGTGCGACTGGACACGGAGGAACTCTAATCATTAAAGGGAACTCTTCCTCACGTTGTGGCATATCGATGAAAGGAATTGACATTGTAGTACAGGGAAGTATTGGTCACATGTCTGCCTTTATGGCTCAATCAGGAAATCTTGTAGTAGCTGGTGATGTGGGAGATTCTTTAGGAGATAGTATTTATGAAGCACAAATTTTTGTGCGTGGTGCAGTTAACTCTCTAGGAGCTGATTGTATTGAAAAGGAAATGACTTTTCAGCATATCCAACTAGTAGATAAACTTTTGAAGAGTTCTGATATCGGATGTGAGGCAAGTGAGTTTAAGCGTTTTGGTTCAGCTCGCAAGCTTTACAACTTTGATATCGATAATTTGTCTGATTATTAAGGATATTAGTATGAAAGCTAAAAAAGAGACGCATAAGGCTCCTAGAACAAAACCTAGGTTTTCAGAAACTTTCACCCCTGAAATTAATTCGGAAATCAGGCGAGCTGCTGCTACGGGTATATACGATATTCGTGGTGGTGGGGCAAAACGAAAAATCCCTCATTTTGATGATTTACTCTTTTTAGGAGCCTCGATGTCCAGATATCCCCTGGAGGGGTATCGCGAAAAGTGCGACACAAGTGTTAAATTAGGAACCAAGTATGCCCAAAACCCATTAAATCTAGATATTCCTATAACAATTGCAGGGATGAGCTTTGGAGCTTTGTCCGCACAGGCAAAGGAAGCCCTAGGACGTGGTGCATCACTCGCAGGCACCTCCACAACTACAGGTGATGGGGGCATGACACCTGAGGAGCGCCAGCATTCAAAGAAACTTGTGTACCAATATCTTCCCTCAAGATATGGAATGAATCCAGATGATCTTAAAAAAGCTGATGCAATAGAAATAGTCGTAGGCCAAGGTGCTAAACCAGGTGGAGGAGGAATGTTACTGGGGCAAAAAATTAGTGATCGAGTCGCTGAAATGCGAAATCTTCCAAAAGGTGTGGATCAGAGATCAGCTTGTAGACACCCCGATTGGACGGGTCCCGATGATCTTGAGATAAAAATACTTGAGTTGCGAGAAATTACTCAATGGAAGGTACCAGTATTCGTTAAGATTGGTGCTACAAGGCCATATTTCGATACAACTTTAGCTATTAAGGCAGGTGCTGATGTCATTGTAATGGATGGAATGCAGGGTGGAACAGCTGCAACTCAAGATGTTTTTATTGAGCATGTTGGTATACCGACTTTAGCATGCATTAGGGCCTCTGTGGAAGCATTACAGGAGCAAGGTCTGCATAGAGAAGTACAATTGGTCATCTCTGGCGGGATACGTAACGGTGCTGACGTTGCCAAATGTTTAGCTCTGGGAGCAGATGCCGTATCAATAGGCACTGCAGCTCTCATAGCATTAGGTGACAACGATCCAAAGTGGGAGCTGGAATACAAAAAGCTAGGCACAACGGCAGGAGCATTTGATGATTGGCATGAAGGTTTTGATCCCGCAGGTATCACCACTCAAGATCCCCGCCTTGCAGCCAGGCTTAACCCAGTAGAAGGAGGAAAACGCCTGTCAAACTTCCTAAAGGTTATTTCACTGGAAGCCCAAACAATCGCCCGTGCTTGTGGTAAAAATCATTTAAAGAATCTCGAACCCGAAGATCTATGTGCTTTGACAGTTGAAGCTGCGGCAATGGCAAGAATACCTTTAGCAGGAACCTCATGGATTCCTGGAAGTTAATAAGATTTTAAGTGCTATCCCATTTTCAGAAATATTAGTATTATTAAAGGCCTAATTTGTTTAACTTTTCTACAAAAAATGTCTTAATAGTAGAACTTGTCCTAATCGGATCTCTTTTGGAGTGCCTTTACCACTATACTCTCCAAGACGCCTCAGTAAATCTGAAAACTTCAGGAGAGTTAGATCGTTAGTTCTTAATAAAAAAATGCCTCATAACAGCGTTTGGAAATAAAAACAATTAGCCTTTGAATATTCTTGCTTAGCCTTGTCATAACTATCCATCAGAAACTGACTTTGTTCGGGTGTTAACACCCCATATTCCGTTGATCGAGGCAAGGTGCCTCCACTCGGATCAACAGAAGACCAACAGGCCTGAAGGTCTCCCACTGCACTCCTAGTTTTCTTCCCAAAGACACCATCAGGAGAACCTGCTTTGAAACCAAAAAAGTTCAGTGATTTCTGTATTTTGATGCGTTGTTGTTTACTAGAAAGAACCTTAGAAACATCTTTTGACATAGAAACCTGTTTTCCGTTCCAAGCATAGATAGGAGCTGCATCACAGTACCCCCATCTGCCTTCAATTTCTCCTGGGCTCGTCGTCTTAAAGAAAACTCGGCCATAGTAGCGGCTTCCATCAACAACACTATTACATTCTTGACCGCTTTCATCTTGAACCCAATAACCTTCAAAAGAAGCACCACCATTGGAATAAGATCCTACAAGTCTATTTCGTTTATCTTCAGCATAGTGTCCTATTTGGCGGTCAACCTGCGTGGCCAAAGAAGCCGTCTTTACGGGTGTTGTATTCTTACAAGCTCCATAATAGTATTTATTCCCTTGAAAAATTGTGTATAATTCATCAGATTGGAAATTAAATTCCCAACTCTCTGGATTCCATTTCTTTTGTCCCTGCAAATAATCTTGGACGAAAATAGCACGATCACTCTTGGAATTAATCCTGGCAACTTGAGCTTGCTCATTATCAGTGTCCTTGTTTAACCATTTTGACCTTAATTCATTTGTTTCAAAATCAAGTTCCCAATTTATCCATTGAAGATACTCACTCGATCCACATTCCCAAGTTAAAAGAGAAGCAGTCTGAGGCACATCATATGAGGTCGTATTTTTGCAATATTTAAAATGGGTCTTTTTCCCGTTCCAAATGGAATAAAGATTAGATGTAGGTGCGGGGTCTGGCTGATAATACAATTCCCAAATAACAACCTTATCTTCATCGATCATTTCACCATCTCTCAGGTAATTCTGTACTGTAATACTGCCATCTTTAGCCGATAAAATTTTGTCAACAGTAGACGGTTTATAATCACCAGAACTATGATTTTGCCACCATGACCTCAGTACATTGCTTTCAAAATCAATTTCCCAATTTACCCATTTAACATGTTCTTGCATCCCACATTCCCAACTTAAAAGTTTTGGAGTGCTTTGAGCTTTTATTTCTTTTAAGCTATAAAATGTTGCGGGTGCCTTACTTTTTGTCCCATCAGGATTAGTCCACTCAGTCATATATTTGGCATCAGCGTGGGCGAACTGCAAAGCTATATAAAATACAAAAATAGCTCTTGCACACAATTTAAAAAAATTAGACAACATCGTTTTAGACCTTGATTCTGAAAAAACAAATACCATTAAATTTTGGTAAAATCCTTAAGGAAATGCAAGAAAAAATTCCCTATTAGGAAACCTAGACTTGTGTATATTTCTCACCCAATTTGGTTAAGTCTTTGTACTAACTTGCATTAGGGTATTTTATAACCCCATCCTTTTACTCTCAATGGCCCCAGGGATCCTCAGAAGAATCACATTTAGGGAGGGGCCTCCAAAGATAGCTTTGAGGCTGTATAGACTTGAAACTGGGGTTATTTTTTGCATGATTTGCATCAAATTAAATGCATCAACTATTGCAAGACAGGTAGGCTACGATAGAATA